>JAHDOX010000015.1 GCA_018434645.1 Synergistales bacterium
CGTAACTCGTGTTCTCTTCAGGGACGTGGCTTCGGCCTCCGATGCTGGGGACAAAGATCATACCTGTCTTCGCCAGTGTGGCCAGAATGCAAGCGTCGTGTACTGCCCCGCTGTTCATCCGCCTGCAGGGGATCCCACGTTCCCTGGCCTCGGTTTCGATGATTTCTGTAATCTCCCGGGGCAAAAAGACCGCCTCCGATCCTCCGAGAAGCCGCATTTCGGATTCAACGCCATGAAGCCGGGACTGTTTTTCGAGTTCTCGACGAAAGGCTTCGACAAAATCTTCAAGGCTTGCCGTATCCACATCCCGGGCATCCAGTGAAAAACGGACCTTGCCCGGGATGACGTTCGTGACGTTGGGCTCGCAGTGTATGCGGCCCACCGTTCCTACAGTGGTGCCCGAGGGTGTCTTTTGTGCAAGGTCCTCTGCGGCGGCAATCACTTTTGCTGTGGCCGCCATCGGGTCGTTCCTCAACCGCATCGGCGTAGCCCCCGCGTGGTTGGCGACACCAGAAACGTCGATCTCCCAGGTCTGGATCGCGGCAATGGCTTCGACGATGCCGATGGGAAGACGTTCCGAATCCAGCACCACGCTCTGTTCTATGTGCAGCTCAAGCATGGCCTTTACTTCTTCAGGCCTCAGCACCTGCCCCGGCAGTTCGTCGGGCTCGTAGCCGGCTTCTTTTGCCGCTTCGTACATGGAGACGCCACTGGCGTTTTTAAGCCTTTTAAGGTCCTCCACACTGTAACGGCCGACCATGGCTTTGCTGCCGGCAAGGGGTGTGCTGAAATTTGACCCCTCTTCCTCTGAAAACACCACCAATTCCACAGGATGCCTTGTCTTTAATCCCTTCTCGACGATCGTCCTTATAGCTTCCAGCGCTCCGACGGTTCCGAGGAGACCGTCGAACATCCCTCCCTGGTACACCGTATCAATGTGGGATCCCGTCATTACCGACGGCGCCTGCGAGTCAACCCCCTCAAGCCGGGCCCGAATATTTCCCACTCCATCGACAGTGACTTTCAAACCAAGTCTCGAACATTCCGAGAGCAGGTATTCCCTTGCCAGTGAATCCTCTTTCGAAAAAGAAAAACGCGTATAACCCCGTCCCGGCGTCGCGTTGAAGCTGCAGATTGTCTCTATGTCACGCCTGATTCTCTCAACGTTCACCTCGGTCATAGACTCACCTCTTTTTGGCTTTTCCTGCTATTAAGCGTTAAACTTGGCATGCAATTCTTGTATTTTTGTTGATGTTACGATACAAACCTTCCAAGGTTGTGTCAACTGTGCTAATCCAATGCACCAGTATGAATTTAACCGAATATTCGGCTTTTTCTTTACAACATCTCTGCATTCCGGATTCGTAAAATCCGGCCTGACGGGGTAAATTGAGTGACAGACCTGGCGTAATCTAACCTGGGCCCTAAAGCAAGCGGCCAGGCCACATCGGGCTCCGGTTGAAAAAGGACCCGACTTGAAAGGAGCAAGGGATATGCCGGAAAAAGGACAGGGAGGAAGAATTTCTTTTGAGGATTTCGAAAAAGTGGACATGCGGATCGGCAAAATAGTCGAAGTGGAGGACTTCCCGAGGGCGAGAAAACCATCCTACAGGGTAAAAATCGATTTCGGGGAAGAGATCGGCATCAAAAAATCGAGCCTTCAGGCGAAACAAGACTACTCCAAAGAGGAAATGCTCGGCCGCTACGTGGTTTGCGTAATAAATTTCGAGCCCAAAAACATAGCAGGCTTTTTTTCTGAAGTCCTCGTCCTCGGCGTGCCCCACGAAGACGGAGGCCTTTCGCTCCTTGAACCGGGCAGGAAGCCCGTTCCACTGGGGGCAAGAGTTTACTGAAACGCAGCCTCCCGGACTTTTTCAGCGGCTGACCGCTTTCGCCTCATACATTCTGCGGCAAAGGTGAGCACTTTTTCCGGCTCCATGGTGGTAAAGGCCAGCTCCCGTATGGCGCCTTCTTCAAGACGCAAGACGACCCTGGGCAGGCCCGCGCTGTAGGTTATCCTCCAGTACCCGCCGGGAAGGTTTTGCATGCGGATACCGTAAAGGTTTTTGGCCTCGTCTTTCGCCCGGACTACGTAGGCGTCCGTTACGTCGGCCCAGTCGGCCTGGAAGTTGAACATGCCGAAACGTACTACCACGTCGTTGAAGGTGATGCGGATCGAAAGAATCGAAAAATTTACCAGAAGGAAGAAAAAGATTACAGCCAGAAAGACAAGCATCGAGCGCGACGCCGCGGTCTGAGGATCGGCTGGGCGGATCGATACAGCAAGAATTCCCGTTGCCACACAGGCTAATGCGAAAAAGGCGAAAAGCTTTTTCACGAACAGCCGCTCGCGGTATATTTCCTGCCTCAAAAGCCCCGAATACTCCAGCTCTCCGGCGCGGATGTGGCGCTGCTCCTCAAGCTGCCTTTTGCCAAGTTTTTCCATCCGCTCGGGCTTCTTTTTCTTGCCTGTTTCCCCGGTGTTTTTCCCCGCTGCGGAAGGTGTGGAAGACTGAGCCTTCCTCCTGGCGATCCACGGACCAAAGATGGGACCACCCCCGAAAAAACCAAGCGGCATAGCCTTCACCCCCGCATATATTATAGGCCCTTCCTTTGCCCTGTTACTACGATACACCATCGGACGGCGAACGGAGAATATTTGTTGCATATACAACTATATTGGGCTATAATTTCGGGGCGAAATTGAAAAGATCCGGCAACGGATCGGGAGGTGTCCATACTGAGCAAAAGGGAACACATGCTCTCCCGGGAATCGATAGGAAGCCTCATCTGGAAGCTTTCTTTTCCTGCCATGGTGGGCATGTTCGTCAACGGCCTCTATAACCTGGTCGACACCATATACATAGGACACGGCATCGGCTCTATGGGGGTGGCGGGCCTGTCCGTTGCACATCCGGTGCAGATGATTATAGGCGGTATGGGCGCGATGCTCGGAATCGGGACGGCGTCTCTCATATCCAGAAGCCTCGGGGCAAAGGACTACGAGCGCGCCAGGTGGGCTTTCGGAAACAACATTCTGGCAATTCTCGCTATGGGTCTTTTGTTCATGATTTGCGGAACGGTCTTTTTGAAGCCCATCCTGAGGTCTTTCGGCGCCACGGAGGCGATCATGCCTTATGCATCGGAATACATGGGCGTAATCTTTCTTGGAAGCCCCCTGATTTTGACCACCATGTCCATGAACAACGTCATCCGCTCCGAGGGAGCGGCAAAAACCGCCATGTGGAGCATGCTGATCGGGGCCCTGACGAACATTGTCCTTGACCCGATCTTCATCTTCACCTTGGGAATGGGCATCCGCGGCGCAGCCGTGGCGACCGTTCTTTCGAGGGTTGCCGCCATAATCTGGATCGCACGGTTTTTCAGGTCGGGGAAAAGCCTTGTAACCATATCGGCTGCCGATATGAAGCCCCGTCCTGAAGTTTTGCGGGAGATAATCACCGTGGGTTTTCCCGCCCTGCTCCACCACGCTTCGTCAAGCCTGGTTTTCGGGTTCATAAACCAGCTGGCCGCCTTTTACGGCGGTGACATTGCCGTAGCCGTTTTCGGCATCAGCAACAGGGTCATCATCTTCACTGCCATGCCCGTTATAGGCATCGCCCAGGGCGTGCAGCCCATAGTGGGGTACAATTACGGGGCCGGCTTCTACCACAGGGCCGTTGAGGCCATAAAGGCATCCCAGAGAATCGCCCTGGCCTTCTGTTCGGCCACAACGGTTTCGATCCTGTTGTTCCCCGAACCGGTACTTAAAATCTTTACGACAGACCCAAGGCTGCTCGAGATAGGCCCTCACGCCATCAGGCTGATGGTGGCGGGATTCTTCCTGGCGGGCTTCAACAAGGTAGGGGGATCCGTCTTCCAGGCCCTCGGCAAGGCAAGGCCGGCTTTCATCGTAAACATGTCAAGGCCTATCCTGTTTTTCGTCCCTCTCCTTTTGATACTGCCTAAATTTATCGGCCTGGACGGCCTTTGGCTCTCCTTTGCGGTAGCCGACGTTCTTTCTTTCGTCCTTACGGTGTTTTTGCTCCTTCCCGAGACGAGGAATCTCAAATCCCTTGAAGCTTCGACCGAGGGGGCATGAGGATATGGAAGAATCCTTTGGCAAGTGGATTTCCATAATCCACCGGAACCTCTGCGCCTACATTAACCAAAGCCTTCCGGGATGCGACATTGGCTACGGCGCGAAACGCTTCCTGGTAGAGATCGCCTTGTCGCCCGGCCTTACCCAGGACGAGGTTTCGGAAAGGCTCTTTATGGACAAAACCACCACCGCCAGAGCCGTTAAAGACCTCGAGGAAAAAGGGTACATCACCCGGGAAAGGGACGCAGAAGACAAGCGGTGCAGGCGGCTTTGGCCCACGGAAAAGGGCAAGGTCTTCGCTCCACAGGTGCTCGCCGCCCGAAAAAAGGCTCAGAAGGCCCTCTCCAGGGGCTTCTCGGAAGCAGAGCGCAGGCAGCTCGCGGAGTGGCTGAAACGCCTTTCCGAAAACGCGGTGCTACTTCGGACGGGAGGGCCGCCGCAGGAAAAGTCGCATCCCGACCCAGACACTACAGAGGCCGCCGTCTCCGCAAAGAGCACATGAGCCGTGGCAACTACACTCGGTAGATCCCCTGGCGCGCCTGCGCCTTCATTTTGAAGAAAAACCGACAAACCGGCCTCGACCTTGACTTCCCAGGATCTCCCCATCCTGCGCTATTATTTGACCCCTGGAAATGGTACAGGTAGTTTTGCCCGTAACGCGCATGCCCTCGTAAGGTGAGAAATCGACGGCCATGTGCAGATCCTGCGCCGAGATCGCCCAATCAATTCCAGGATCGAGCAGGACAATATCGGCATCCGACCCCGGCAAGAGGGTCCCCTTGCGTGGATACCAACCCATGAACCTCGCGGGAGCGGAAGCAGTAACCCTTACAAAATCCTCCAGGGAAAGAATCCCGGCCTTCACACCCTCGGAAAAAAGGAGAGCCATCAACATCTCGACGCCAGGGAGTCCATAGGGGAGAGCGGTGAAAGATCCCTTCCAGGTCTTCTGCTCTCTCGTGAAGGGGCAATGATCGGTGGCTACGAAATTGATTTCTCTTTCGGCCAGCCCACGCCATAAGCGGCGGTTGTCTGCCTCTTTTTTCAGGCTCGGGCTTGCCGAGAAAAGATGCCCTTCAGGCCTGCCGTAGACTTCTTCGGTGAGAAGAAGGTACTGCGGACAGGTCTCACAGCTTAAAGGCGTCCCCAACCGCCTTTGCAAGAGGACCTCCTCTAGCCCGAGGCCGGAACTCAGGTGCACCACGTGAACCCGCGCGCCTGTCCTTCGGGCCATCCACGAAACCGTCGACACCGCCAGGGCCTCGCATTCGTCAGGGCGGGTAAAAGCAAGGTTTCGCATGTCGCTAATCCCGTCTTCGGGAAGCTCTTCGAGCAATCTGTGGATGATGTCGTCATCCTCGGCATGCACCAACGCCTTGCCCCGCAGCGAGGAAATCTCGCGGAAAGCTTCGAGCAGGGCGCCGTTTCTGGTCCGACGACCCGAATCGCCATAGGCGGTAAAAAACTTGAAGGTTCCGAGCCCCTTTCCCAAAACGGCTGCCATTTCCTCTGGGCGTTTTTCGTTCCAGCCCACGATCTCGCAGTGAAAGGAATAGTCGATGACAGCCGGAGAGGCCGTTTCCAGCCTGGTTTCAAGGTCATTCGCAAGGGTGGTTTCGGGGCTCCCTGCCGTAAAATCCACGATGGTGGTTATTCCACCGCACGCAGCCGCTGCCGTTCCCGTGAAGAAATCGTCGCTGGAGCACGTCCCCCCCACGGGAAGAGCCATGTGAGTGTGAATGTCGATGCCTCCGGGCAAAACATATTGCCCCTCGGCTGAGATCTCCCTTTTGCCCCTCAGGTCTTTGCCTATGGCTGCAACGGTCTCTCCCTCCACCGCGAGGTCCCCTTCGAATCTGAAGCCTTCCGTTACGATTACTCCATTTTTTATGACCAGATCATACATTTCTACCGTCCTTCCTTGACGTAGGGAATACCCAGATAAGCCGGTACGTTGAAGCGTCTCCTGGCTATGGTTGCCACGATAGTAAGTATGTAGGGAATCGCGATGACGAATTCGTTGGGGACCATCGTGACGCCGGAAGTCCTGATTACGACGGAAAGGGCATCCGCCAGACCGAACACCAGCGAGCCGACAAGGACACCTATGGGATTCCAGTTGCCCAGAAAACATATGGCAAAAGCTATCCAGCCTCGCCCGCCTATGATGTTTTCCGTAAAAAGCCCAAGGAAGCCGATGGAATAGAAGGCTCCGGCCAATCCATCCATGGCGCAAGCGAAAATGACAGTCCCGAAGCGCACCCGCTCTACGTTTATGCCGGCCGCATCCACGGCCTCGGGATTCGCCCCGGCAGAACGTATTACAAGGCCCGTCCTGGTCTTGAAAAGCACCCAAAACCCCGCGGCGATAAGCGCAAAAGCCGCATAGGTAAGTATGTTCTGGTTGAAGAAAGCCCTTCCGACGACCGGGAGATCACTCAAAAAGGGAATGGGAATGGTTGGCAGAAGTTCCACCTGCAGCGGCAAAAGCGGGATGCCGAAAAAGACCCGGTAGAGATAAAGGGCAAGGCCGGGGGCCAGGATGTTGATCGCTGTTCCTGTCACTATCTGATGCTGCTTGAGGTAGACCGTGATGTAACCGTAAAGTGCTCCCGTAAGCACTCCCGCCAGGACCGCCGACAAAAGGCCGACGGTTAGACTGCCTGTAATGTAGGCTCCAACGAAACCGGCCCAGGCACCCATCAGGAAAGTCCCCTCTATGGCGATATTCATGACACCGGTGCGTTCCACCAGGACCTCGGCAAGAGCTCCTATCATAAGTGGAGTGCTCATCATCACCGTGTTGGTCAATATGTTTTCAATGAACATGGCTCATCCCCCTTCTAGTCCCTGCGAAGCTTTTTCTTCTCAAGGGCCGTCACGATGCGCCGTCTCAGGTAGAAGGAAAGGATTACCGACAGCATGACGAAGCCCTCCATTATGCCGATTATGCTGGAAGGGACCGGCGAAGTCTGCACCACCATGTTCCCGCCCACCTTGAGGGCACCGAAAAGGATTGCCGCAAAAACTATACCCACGGGATGGGCGTTGCCCAAAATGGCGATGCCGATGCCCTCGGCACCGATGGCCGGATTGAAACCCTGAACCAGCATATGCTGGACTCCGTTGACTTCCATGAATCCGGCCAAACCCGCAAAGGCTCCGCTGATCAGAAAGACGATCACGAAAACCCGTTTTTCCCTTATGCCGGCGTAACGGGCACTCTCCCTGTTCATACCGACGGCCCTTATCTGGAATCCCAGGGTAGTCTTCCAGAGTACGAAATAAGCCAAAGCCGCCACCAGCAACGCCAGCAAAAATCCCCAGTGCAGCCTCGTATGGGGGATCAGCTTCGGTATAATCGCATGGGGCGCTATGACGTCCGTCTGGGGATACTCGCCCTTGCTTTCTATCAAAGGACCGCGGATAAGGTAGTTCATGATGGCCACCGCTACGTAGGTGGACATGAGGCTTATCAGAAACTCGTTGGCGTTGAAGCGGGCTTTCGCGTACCCGATAAGCGCACCCCACGCCCCGCCTGCAAGCGCGCTCGCGGCGAAACACAGGGGAAGCAGGATAAAGCCTGGAAGAGCGTCCAGGTAGAGGGCACAGGATACGGTTGCAAGGCAGCCGATGTAAAACTGCCCTTGGGCACCAATGTTAAAAAGAAAGGCCCGGAAGGCAAAGCCGAAGGCGAGTCCTGTCAGTATTAAAGGGGCGGCTTTCGCGAAAATATCCGCGAAATTATACATGTCGCGGAAGGCGAAAGCTACCATCCTGCCATATACATCAAGAGGGTTCAGGTCCAGAAAAAGCAGCATGGCGCCGCTTAAGGCAAGCCCCAAAAAAACGGACCAGACCGGGAAAAGGGCCAGGAAGAAGCGCCACTTACGATCCATTCCCGGTCACCCCCATCATGACAAGTCCGATCTCCTCGATGTCGGCCGTCGCGGGTTCATCGAAAAACCTGAGTATTTTCCCGCGGTATATGACTCCTATCCTGTCTGAAAGGGAAAGGATTTCCGAAAGTTCCGTTGATACGAGCAGTATGGCCTTTCCCTCCGACCGGGCATGAAGAAGGACCCTGTGGACATAGTCAGCCGCACCGAGGTCCAGTCCCCTGGTAGGCTGCACCGCTACCAGAAGTGACCGCGCGATGTCCATTTCCCTGGCTATGACAACCTTCTGCTGGTTTCCGCCCGAGAGGTCGCGGACACGTTCCGTCGGGGAATAGGTCTTTATGGAATAATCTTCGATAACCCTTTTCGAATATCCACGTATTTCCTTTTCCTTCAGAACACCCTTGTTCGAAAATACGGGCGAGGCAAAGCGCTTGAGAATAAGGTTTTCCTCTACGGACATGTCAAGCACCAGCCCCTCCCTGTGCCTGTCAGAGGGGATGTATCCCACGCCTGCTTCTATGATCTCCGCGGCGTCCCTGCCCGGGATGGATTCCCCCTCAAGCATTATGTTGCCTTCTGCAACCTCTCGCAGTCCGCATATCGCCTCGGCAAGTTCTTCCTGTCCGTTGCCACTGACTCCGGCGATACCCAGGATCTCCCCTGCCGCTATATCCAGGTCCAGTCCGTCCACGGCCCAGTGGCCCCTGCTCCCTCTTACTTTGAGCCCCGAGACTTCGAGGACTTTCTTTCGAGGGCTCCTTACCCCGGCGCTTCTTCCGCCGATTTCTTCCATCTCTCGGCCGACCATCATACGGGCAAGCACTTTCTCCGAGGCGTCATCCCTCGGAAGTTCGCCCGCTACCTTACCGTTTCTCAAGACTACTATCCTGTCCGCTATCTCAAAAACTTCCTGGAGCTTGTGTGTTATGAAGACAACGGAATTGCCTTCTTTCGTGAAATCCTTTATGAAGTCAAAAAGCCGTTTCGTGTTCTGGGGCGTCAGGACCGCAGTGGGTTCATCCATGATGAGGATCCTGGCCCCCCTGAAAAGGGCCTTCAAGATTTCCACCCTTTGCTGCATCCCCACCGGAAGCTGTTCTATCAACGCGTCAGGGTCGACCTCGAGCCCGTAGGCTTCGCCTGTTTCTGCAATTTCCTTCGACGCCTCGTCTACGGACATTCTGGCCTTGGGCCCCTTTCCGGCACCCAAAAGAACGTTCTCCACAACCGTATGGACCGGAACCAGCGTGAAGTGCTGGTGAATCATTCCAATGCCCAGATCCATCGCGTCCTGGGGCGACCTTATGGCGACCTTGCGCCCATCCACCCTGATTTCTCCTTCGTCAGGCTGATACATCCCGTACAGGATCTTCATCAAGGTGGATTTCCCTGCCCCGTTTTCACCCAAAAGGGCCAGGACTTCTCCTTTGCGCACTTCAAGGCTGACCCGGTCGTTTGCGATCACTCCCGTGAAATATTTCGTTATTCCGGACAGTTCCACCACATTCCGGCTTTCAGCCGCAGAGGCGCCGTTCTCCATGACATCACCACCCATATCCGGATTTGAAAAGGCGGGGGCACTCTGCCCCCGCCTTTCGTTCCATCTTGCCGGCTTCAATCCAGTGGTTCCGGGAACTGCGACAAAAACCTCAGCAGTTGTCCATCGACGATCGCTTTTTCCGCTTCAGAAACCAGGTCCCTCACTTCCGGCGACACTTCGTCGGTATAGGCCACGTCGACGATGCCCTCGGCGATTCCCGCCTCGTTCACTATCGGCTCCAGCTCGCCGGCGAGATATTTGCCGACGGCCCAGACGTACATGGATTTGAAATTGAAGAACACGCTTGCTACAACGGTCCCGGGAGCAACGTCGTTCTGGTTGCTGGCGAATCCTACGAATTTCGCTCCTTTCTCCCTGGCCGCCTGGATGGCTCCCAGCCCGACCTGGTTGGCGTAAAAGAACAAGACGTCGGCGCCGTCGTCGATCATTGAAGCTGCCATCTGCTTGCCCAGGGCCACGTCATCCCAGGAATTCGCGTAGGCCCGTGCCGCCTTCAATTCCGGCGTGCCGACCCGTGCCCCGTATTCGAAGGTGTTCAGAAGCCTTATCATCAACTTGTTAGGGAAACCGCCCACGAGGCCGATCTTGCCCGTTTTCGTAGTCTTCCCGGCAATGATGCCCGCGAGGAAACTGGCCTCGTATTCCTTCGGCAACACAGGTTTCACGTTCGGTTTTTGCGCAATCATACCGTTGATGACACAGAACGTGGATTCAGGATAATTCGGGGCAACCCTCTGTGCCGCTTCGTCGAACTGCGTTCCCGCCGCCATAATCAGGTCGTAGCCTCTTTCAGCGTAATTTCTGAAGGTCGATTCATAGTCGCTGGCCTGAACGTTCTCGACATATTCGATTTTCGTACCCAGTTCCTCGTTTGCCGCCACCAGCCCGGCGTAGTTGGTTGCGTTCCAGCTCTGGTCGTTGATCGGACCAGGCAATATCAGCACCATCTTGTAATCGCCGGGGGCCTTTGCCGATGCCGCGCCCGTGAAAACTGCCACCATCAGGGCCGACAACACAAAGAACACCGAGAAAAGCTTGACAACTCGCTGCTTTCTCAAATGAAACACCTCCCTTTCTTTGCGCTCTCATTTTTCCCATTTGCCTTTTCCGACCTTCGTCACCCGGCAAAACATCCGGGGCGAGGACCTGTCCAGGAAACCCCTCGTCTTGCAGTGGTTCTACCTTCCCCCCATGGTGAGAGCCATGACGGCCTTCGCCGTGTGGAGCCTGTTTTCCGCTTCATCATAGATCACCGAATGCGAACCGTCGATTACGGAGTCTTCCACCTCGTTAACCCTGTCCGCCGGAAGGGCATGCATGTACAACGAGTCTTTGGCCGTGAGGCTCATCATCTTTTCGGTGCACTTCCAGTGCCTGTTCGCCTCCAGGAGCGAATCCACGACTTTCGTATCCTCATTGGTCACCCAGTTCCCCCAGTTCTTGGGGAAGACCACGTCAGCATCCCTGTAAGCCTCCTCCTGGTCATGGGTGATCTTGAGTGAACCGCCGTTGGCCTCGGCATAGGACCGGGCCTTTTCGATCACCCAGTCCGGGAGCTGGTATCCTTCGGGATAGGCGAGGGTAACGTCGATGCCGTACCTGGGAAAAAGCAGCACTTGGCTCACCGGAACGGAAATGGGTTTTTTGTGAGTCGTCGCGTAGGCCCAGATGACGGAGACCTTCAGATTGCGAAGGTCTTTGCCCCTTTTTTCCTGGATGGTCATGAGATCGGCAATGGCCTGCAGCGGATGATAAAGGTCGTCCTGCATGCTGATGACCGGCACCGTGGAATGTCTGGCCATTTCGTTGATGTAGGCGTTCCCTACTTTCCAGAAGCAGTTCCTACAGGCGATGGCGTGACCCATCCTGGAAAGGATTACTGCTGTGTCCTTGGCAACCTCGCCGTGGGCTATCTGCATGTTGCTGGTGTCGAGAAAGTGGGCGTGCCCTCCCAGCTGAGTTATCCCGGCCTCCATGGAATTTCGTGTCCTGGTGGACTGTTCGAAAAACATCAGGAAAACGGTCTTGTTCGGAAGGTAGTTCGTGGGTCGGTCCATCGCAAAGGCCCGCTTGAGGTCCCAGGAACACTCGAGAAGGGTGTCTATCTCCTCCCTGGACCAATCTTGCAATGTAATGAAATGTTTCCCCCTGAAAACAGTCTGCATTCGCCTTTCCTCCTTGTTTTTTCTAAAAATGCCGCACGGGCTGTAATCAGAAATTCCTCACGTAAACCGACGGGATCACCGCGTAAAGCGCAGCCGCCTTGACGAGTTCGTCCTTCCATGTCCGCTCGTTCGGAGCGTGAGCCTGATCCTCATGGCCCGGACCGAAGCCGATGCAGGGAATGCCGTATCTACCCATGATCGAGACCCCGTTGGTCGAAAAACCCCATTTGCCGACGAATGGCTCTTTCCCGAAAAGATCCCTGTAGGCTTTTACCGTCGACTGACATGCGGGGTGATCCTCTTCCAGCACCCAGGCAGGGAAATAGCATTCTGTCGGATAGACGAGCCCGGTGTAAGAGGGGCGCTCGTAGGTGTACATGGATACCTCGGCGTTCTTTTCTTTTGCCGCAGGAAGGTTTCTGATCTGCTGGAGTGCCATTTCCCGGCTTTCCCCGTGGGTGAGCCTGCGGTCTATCGATATGGAGCACCCGTCCGCCACGGCACACCTGGAGGGCGAACTGAAAAAGATCTCCGAAACCGTCAGGCTTCCCTTACCAAGGAAGGGATCGTCGTGTAGGTTCTCATGAAGAGCCCTTACTTCCTGAAGCAGCGGCGCCATCTTGTAGATAGCGTTGTCGCCGCGTTCGGGTACTGAACCGTGGCAGCTCAAGCCCTTAGTGGCTACTTTAATCTCCATTCTCCCGCGTTGCCCCCGGTAGATGTTGAGCGACGTCGGCTCGGTGATGACCACGAACTCGGGCCGGATGCCGTCTTCGTTGATGATGTACTGCCAGCAGAGACCATCGCAATCTTCCTCCTGGACGGTACCCGTCACAAGCAGGGTGTAGTCGTCCTCGAGGCCCAGGCCCTTGATGATCCTGGCGCCGTAGACCATGGAGGCCATTCCTCCCTCCTGGTCGCTCGAACCCCGCCCGACGATGATCTCGTCGTCCTCGTAACCTTTATATGGATCGTAGTCCCAGAGGCTTTTGTCACCTGTCCCCACGGTATCTATATGAGCGTCCATGGCGACAAGGCGGGAACCGTTGCCTATGTAGCCGAGGATGTTACCCATGGGATCTATCTCGATCCTGTCGAAGCCGACCTTCTCCATCTCTTCCTTGATCCGGAGTATGACCGCTTCCTCGTTGCAGCTTTCGCTGGGGATGGCGATCATGTCCCGCAGAAACTTCGAAATGTCACCGCGATAAGACTCGGCTTGCTTCATTACCTTTTTAAAATCCACCGCAGACCAGGCTCCTTTCCTATGCTTTTCGCAGCTTTTATATTCGTATCCTCAGGGGGCCATGCCCATCAATCTGGGCAAAAACAGCGAGATGCCGGGCACGAAGGTAACGACCAGAAGCGCGATAACGACCATGACAATGAAGGGGAAGATCTCCCTGCTCAGTTGTTCGATAGTCAGCCGGCTTATCCCGCAGGCAACGAACAGGCAGGCGCCCACAGGGGGAGTCATCAGGGCTATATTGAGCGCGAGAACCATGATGATGCCGAAGTGAAGCGGGTGGAAGCCGATATCCACGGCCAACGGGTGCAGTATAGGGCCGAGGATGATTAATGCCGCGGCGATGTCCATGAACATCCCCACGAAAAGCAGCAGGACCAGGATCATTCCCATGACGATCCATTTGTTCGTGCTGATCGACAGCATCAGCGTGGCGACTTTTTCCGGGATCTGTTCCATGGTCAGCACCCATCCCAAAATCGACGCCGCAGCTATGACCAGAAACACCACGCCCGTTGTCCGGGCCATCTTGAGAAAAATAGGCCACAGGTCTTTCACGGAGAGGCTCCGGAAGATGAAAAAGCCTATGAACATGGAATAGGCAACGGCAACCGCAGCCGCCTCCGTGGGAGTAAAGACGCCGGACAGGATCCCTCCCAGGATGATCACGGGCATCAGCAGAGCTACAAAGGATTCCTTGAACGCCACAAGAATTTCCTTCAGGGTCGCCCGTCTTTCCCCGACGGGGTATCCGCGCTTTTTCGAAATCCGGGCCGTCATGAACATGAGGACCGCCGCGATGAGAAGTCCGGGCAAGACACCGGCCAGGAAAAGGCCCGCAATCGAAACCTGCATGAAGGCGCCGTAGATCACCATGATGTTAGATGGCGGGATGGTCGGCCCGATGATAGAAGACGACGCCGTAACGGCCGCCGAGAAATCCTTGTCATAGCCCTCCTCCACCATAGCGGGAATAAGCATGGATCCTATGGCCGCCGTATCGCTCACAGCCGCGCCCGTGATACCGGCAAAAAATACCGAGGCGAGTATATTGGCGTGGGCCAGCCCGCCCTGCAGATGCCCCACAAGCACATTGCTGAATTTCACCAGACGGGCCGTGATCCCGGTCTTGTTCATTATCTCCCCGGCGAGGATGAAAAAGGGCATGGCCATCAGGGTGAACATGTCCACACCGGCAAAGTACCGCTGGGGCACCAGCTGCAACACCGAGCCCAGGCCCATTTTCAGCATGGAGAAAAGACCAGTGACCCCGAGAACGAAACCCACGGGCATGCCGATCAGAACGAGCACCAAAAAGGTTCCTGCGATGAAAGCCGTCATTGCCCGGCGCCCCCTTTTACCGAACCGTCGTCGAAGTCAAGCCCTTCCTCTCTCTTTACCGCGGCCACTACATCCTCCGACATGAGGATCTCGTCCAGGTCCTGCCTGCGGATATCAAGGGTCATCTTGCAGACCAGCATGACCAGGCAAAACACGGCACTCACCGGAACGGCCAAAAGCCACCAGTACATCGTAGTGTGCAAGGCCGTGGAAACCTGCGCCTTGCCACCCTCGGCCATCCGGAAGCCGAACACTGCAAGAACGTAGAGAAAGTACAAGACGAGAAAATTGGAAAGAAATATTATCGTCTTCGCTGCCAGGCGGGGAAGCTTTTTGATGAACATGGTCACCCCTACGTGCTCGTGACGCCAGATGCAAAGAGCCACCGAAAGGAGCGCCATCCAGATCATGACGTACCTGGAAAACTCCTCCGTCCATCCAAGGGGAGACCTAAAGACATAACGGAACACCACGCCCAAAAGGACCGTGGC
>JAHDOX010000059.1 GCA_018434645.1 Synergistales bacterium
AAAGCCCTTTGGGCTGCGGCGGATGCGATCGGCGTTCCTGCAGGCAAGTGCGTAGTCGTCGGCGATTACCTTTATGACCTATACGGTGCCAGAAGGGCCGGCATGAGATCGGTGCTGGTAGAACGGCAGGAAGAAGATTGGCTCCGCTGGACCGATGTCGCCTTCGAGCGGTTGATGGACCTTGTTGTGTCGCTGGACCGACCCGAACCCGTCGTCCCCTGGGAATACAAGGATGTCGTCTCAGAAAGAGGAAGTCGGTGGCTTGAAAGGGCCTGGCGACTTGAACTTCGGCTTCCGAAAGAATCGCCGGAAGCCCTTGTCGTCGCGCTAAAAGCAGCCGGACTGGGTGCGGGTTGTCTTATCGTCCACGCCGACGAGATAATTTCAGTTGGACACTGGGCCGAGACTCCCTTTCTGTCGAGGGATTGGACGGGAAGGCTTGTCGCGGAGTGTTTGGAACGATTCCTTCGTGAGCGTTTCCCCCAGCTTGAAATTCGTTCGGGAAACGAAGGACTGCTTCTACCTCAAAGTGTAGGGAAAATCGATGAATTTATGGCAGAGGTGATTGGATGAACCGGGAACGAAGCCTTTGGGATAACCAGGAAGGAAAGGCTTCGAAAAAACCGCGAAAATGGGAAATACCTCTTGCGGAACGCATGCGGCCGGAAAAACTGGAAGACTTCGTGGGGCAGCCGCACCTTACGGGGCCGGATTCTTCCCTGGCGAAACTTCTTCGTTCCGGCAAAGTGCCAAGCTGTATTCTCTATGGCCCCCCCGGAGTCGGCAAGACTACCCTTGCCAGGATAATGGCAAACGAGACCGGGCGGGAGTTTCTCGAAGTCAACGCCGTGACGGCCAACGTGGCCGCCTTGAGAGGACTGGTAGAGGAGGCCCTGGTGCTAAAAAGGCAGACAGGGCTTGCCGCCGTGGCTTTTGTAGATGAAATTTATCATTTTAACCGCCAGCAGCAGAACGTACTTCTGCCCTATGTTGAAAGAGGCGACTTGGTCCTGATGGGGACCACCACGGAAAACCCCTGGTTTGAAATAAACAAGACCCTGCTTTCCAGGATGGTGGTCCTGGAGCTCCATCCACTGGACGTCGATTCCCTTGTCCGGTTGCTGCGAAGAGCTCTGGAAGACCCGGAAAAAGGTGTAGCCGATCTCGGCATAAAGGCCCAGGATGGAGTTTTGGAGGAAATCGCGAGACTTTCCGGTGGAGATGCGAGACAGGCTTTACTTCGTCTTGAGACGGCGGCTCTTGCCGTGGCCGCTTCGGGCGGGAGCTTGCTGGAAACAGAGCAGATCCGCAGCCAGACCCAGGGCGCCTTTTTGCGTTACGACAGGGACCAGGACGAGCATTACAGGATAATCTCCGCAATGATTAAAAGCCTCAGGGGCTCCGATCCGGATGCGGCTGTTTATTGGCTTGCAAGACTCATTGCAGGAGGTGAGAACATCCGCTTCATCGCCCGTCGACTTTTGATTTTCGCAGCCGAGGACGTAGGGCTGGCCGATCCCGGAGCCATCAACATAGCTGCTTCCGCGGCATATGCCGCAGATATGGTGGGATTACCCGAAGCCAGGATCATACTTTCAGAAGCCGTAATCTACCTTGCATCGGCTCCCAAGAGCAACAGCGCCTATATGGCAGTCGACAGGGCGATGAAGGCGATAGAAGGGGGCGATATACAGGAAATACCTCCGCACCTCGATCCTCATGGCACAGGATACAAGTATCCCCATGACTTTCCGGAACACTGGGTCCCTCAGCAGTATCTCAGGGAGAGCAGGCGTTTTTATTATCCCGGGTCCCTTGGGGCGGAAAAGAACATGGCAAAGCGACTGGCGCGGTTATGGCGGCGTTTTCGCCAGGACGGCTCAACGGATTAAAATCATTTCTAACCTTTTGTCAGTTGCCGTGGAGGAAACGATACGCCGCAAGCCCGATGTACTCCCTGAGTCCAAGGATGGTTTCATGGAGCGAATCGGGAAGAAAATCCAGAGCATCCAGAGTCCTCTTGTCCGAAAGTTTTCCGACGGGCCAGGGGTATATCCCGACATTTTGCAGGTTTTGTGTGGCGCACCAGATGCTTCGCTTCATGTGGAAGGCGTTTGTGACTACTATGACGGCATCGAATCCGTAAATATCGATGAGCTCGGCTGATTTTTCAAAATTTTCCCAGGTAGTCCTGGATTCTTCTTCAAGCAGAATCGTTCCTTTAAAACCCATTTCCCTCAACGTCTTTGCCATGGCTCGGGCTCCCGAGATGTAGTCGGGGCCTGCAGGCCTGGTTCCTGTAAGCAGTATGGGCCATTCGTGCGTTTTCGTGAGAGAGAAGGCGCCCATCACACGCTGGAGCGAATAAGGCCCCGGCTCGACATCCTCGTGTCCCTCGCCGTATCTGCTTCCGCCTCCCAGAACCATGACCACGGGGTTTCCTGCTTCCGGAAGCGATGGTTTGAAAGATTCCTCCAGGGGGGCCAGGATGAGTCTTTCGCCCAGTGGAGCTGCAAGGACCCAAAGGATTGTTGCGAAAACCAGGAGGCAGAACCCGAGAAATGGTTTACGCGGCTTTCTGAAAGCTAAAACAGACAGAAAAAGGGCGATGGAAGCGAAAAGCCCCGGCGGGACAAGGGCGCTTTTCACGAGTTTGTAGAAAAAGAAGGACAGTTCCATAGGGCTTTCTCCTCCGCATCATCCGGGCGCGAATCGGCGTATGTGAAATGTGGCTAGTGTTTTCTATCCGCGGTCTTTTCGGGATGGTTGCGCAGATACTGAACCAGGCCTTCCCGCGACCTTTCGAGATGAACAAGCATGAGGCGTTCCGCTTCCGGGGCGTCGCGATTTTTCAGCGCATCGATGATTTTCACATGGTCTTTGGCCAGGATCGTCAGGGAAAGGTTCTCGACTGAATAATGGCGGCAGAGGTTTACAAGGTCCGCTATGTTTTTGAGCATGATATCGAGATACTTGTTGCCCGAGGCTTCGTATAGCATGGAGTGGAATTTGCTGTCTTCTTCCAGGTAATGGCCGGGTTCTGTACTGTCGTCCATGGAGGCGAAGACGGTCCTGTATCTTTCCAGTTCGCTCAAGGGAGGATTTTCCGCCACGAGGCGCACCGCAAGCACCTCGAGGTGTGCCCTGAGTTCATAAAGGCCCGATGCGTCTTCTATCGTCGGTAGCGCCACGTAGGCGCCCTTTCTAGGCTCAAGCGTGACAAGTCCTGTCTGCGCAAGTTGACGGATGGCTTCCCTGACGGGAGTTCTCGAAACAGCCAGCTTGTCCGCAAGCTCGACCTCCGAAAGGCGTTCCCCCGGTTTGATGATCCCCTCTACAACGGCTTCTTTTATCTTTTCGTAAACTATTTGCCTGAGATCGACGTTTCGCGTTGGCGAAAGAGGGTGTTTTGCCATGGTCACTGTTCTCCTCTCGAGAAAAACTGGGCGACGTTTTCGTATACTACGTTCATTATACACAAAACATCTCTGTTTCACCTCGAGGAAAGAACGCGGAGAGTTATTTTTTTTCGCAATCTCTGGTGATTTTGTCGGTCCAGAGCGCCAAGGCGTAGATGGCGTCGGAAAGCCTGTTGATGTAAGCGTAGGTTCCTTCGTCTATCTTTTGGTTTCTGAAAAGCTTGACGGCGGTCCTTTCCGCTCGCCTTGCTATGGTCCGGGCCATGTGAAGGGCGGCTCCCGGCAGGGTGTCTCCGGGGCGGACGAATCGAGCTGTTTCCCCAATTTCGTTTTTGACCCGCTCTACTACCTGTTCCAGTGGAGTGGGGGATGGTTCCTCCAGGCCGGGGTAAAGCGCCAGATAACCCATTACAAGACCAAGCTGGTCTTCGACCTTGTAAAGTTCGTCGGCGATTTCACCGGAACAGCTGGTAGCCCGGGCAAGGCCTATAGCCGCCTGGCATTCGTCCAGGGTGCCGTATAGTTCGACCCTGGGATGATCTTTGGGCACTCTCTCTCCGTTTCCCAGACTCGTTGTTCCCCTGTCTCCGCCTTTTGTCGTTATCCACGGAGGCGTCATGGCATTCATCTCCCTGTCTGTTTTTCGATGCTGACAGCATTGTATCATCACCGGGACGTGAAAAAAGGAGGGAGCGCCCTCGGGCGCTCCCTCCACACGTAACGCGTTTGTATGTTTTACGGCTTTTCGGGTTTTAGATTCCGCAACCGTTGCAATCGCTGCAGCAACTTTCGCAACCACCCCCGGCCATGGCTTCCATTGCCGAGAAAGCGACTCGCAGCATCCCGTCGGTTATGAGCCCCGGGGGGATGGCCTGGTAAGATTGTCCTTCGAGCGAAATACTTCTGCATCGCCCTTCACCGCAGGAACAATCTTCCATTTTCGATTCCGCCCCGATCAAGTCCTCCAGAGGCGTCTCTTCAAGACCTAGTTCCGGACAGGCCAGGGTAATGAGGTTCGTACGGTCACTTTCAGCGTCTTCTTTTCCCGCGGCCGGTTCTTCCCTGACGGTTACCTGGAAGCCGATCTTTTCCATCTTGGGCCCCATCTGCCTGAGCAGCGTCTCGATGGTTTTCCTCGTCTCGACGACCGGGTCACATGTATCTTCCCCGGCCGCGTAGTGCGTCAGTATTATTTTATTCATGGTTGTCTGCCTCCTGATCATATGTTCTTTTTCGGAGTTACGAAAATCCCCTTCGCGTCCACACGTGTATTACCCGCTTCGTCCAGTATGCGGGACCGGGTATGAATCTTCCTGCCGTCTGTTTTCGTTACGGTACCAACAGCTTTATAGGTCCCGCCAGACTTTACGGGGCGTAAATACCGCACCGACATGCTTGCCGTGAACCCGAAGGTGCCTGTGGATTGCTTGAGTGCCCAGGACATGGCGTCGTCGGCAATCGCTGCAAGGATGCCTCCATGAACAATGCCCTCGAAACCGCACCAGTCAGATTCGGGTTTGAAGGGAATTTCCGCCCGTTTCTCCTCGGGATCCCAGTAGACGGTTATTCCGAGAGCTTTGGGGTTTTTCCCGCTTTGGTCACAGACGAAACAACCGTCGGAACCTTTCATTTTTTCCAGGGACAAAGGTATCTCCTCCCGTTTTTAATTCCCGGACATTGTACTTCAGTCCCCCGGGAAAAACCAGGACGGCAGCCATTATATTGCGGCTGCCGTCCTGGTTGGAAGAAAAGCCAGGGGCTCCTCGCCCTAAGAGCTGGCCCGAGTTATTTGTCTTCCTTTTTTTCCCCACCGCAGGAGGAATCTTTTTTCTCTTCGTCGCAGCAAGGTTTCTTTTCTTCTTTGGGTTTACCACAACAAGCCATGGTAGCGCCTCCTTTTTGTAGTATTGTGGTTATTGTATCACACATTTCCTTCCGTGTGAATCATCCCCTCTGAAGCGCCTGTCTGCGGCTTGATCTTCCGGGGGCAAAGCGATATTTTAAGGCCGCATCTCAAGCGATCCTGCTGAAAAGGAAATAAGTAAGAAAGAAGGAGTGCGCCCATGAAAATATCGATCGTCCAGATGGACATTGCGCAAGGAAAGACCGCAGAAAACGCGAACAAAGTGGCCGCCATGGTCCGCAAGGCCGCGGAGGAAAAGCCCGATGTCATACTTCTTCCCGAAATGTGGAACACCTCTTACTCTTTCGAAAACCTGGGCGAACTCGCAGACCGCGGCGGCAGGGACACGGAAGCTCTTTTGGCCCCGATCGCAAGAGCTTCGGGCGTCAACATCGTGGCGGGTTCGGTAGCCAACAAGTCGGGGAGCAAGGTCTTCAACACGCTTTTTGTCTTCGATCGCGGAGGCAGGAGAATTGCTGAATACAGCAAGGTCCACTTGTTCAGGCTTATGGATGAGCACCAGTATCTTTCCGGCGGAGATTCCCTCTGCTGTTTCGAGCTCGACGGAATACCTTGCGGTGCAATTATCTGTTATGACATCCGTTTCCCGGAGATGGCAAGGTCTCTTGCGCTTTCGGGATGCAAGCTGCTTTTCGTCCCGGCCCAATGGCCCAGGCCCAGAATAGACCATTGGCGCAAGCTCCTGATGGCTCGGGCCATCGAAAACCAGATGTACGTTGCCGCCTGCAACCGTGTTGGTAACGAAGGCGACAATGAATTTACAGGCCACTCCATGATCGTAGACCCTTGGGGCGAAATTGTCGAAGAGTTGCCCGATGGAGCGGAAGGGATCCTTTGCAAGGAAGCAGAAATCGATAATGTGGACGTAATCCGGCGTGAGATCCCTGTTTTTGAGGACAGGAGACCATCGGTGTACGACCTGCGGTAAACTCTCGGTTATCTTCCAGGACGATTGCCCTTTTTGTCAATTTGTGAGGAAACAATCCTTTTTCGAAGAGATTATTTTTGAGGAAGTCCCGAGGTTGACAAATTGCGAGGGCGACAACAAAATAGTTCCTGCGCCGGAGTGGCGGAATGGTAGACGCAGCGGACTCAAAATCCGCCGGGCCAGAGGCCTGTGGGAGTTCGAGTCTCCCCTCCGGCACCATTCCAGTAATATCAAGGGGTTCTCGACATTTTAAAGTTGGGGACCCTTTCTTTCATTCCTGATCTCGGCAATTTCTTCGCGAACCCGCTTGGGTTGGAATTTTAATGGATCCTGTAGATTCGTAAAAACAGCTAACTAAAACACCTTTGGGAAAATGTCAGGGAATTTTGTCATATCAAGTGCCAGACTTTTCCTTCGGTGACAATTCCACTTTGGGAAGCGGCCCAATACCACGCTTTTCTTGACTCGGCAGACCCTGAGGAATATGATTCGTTTTTGTTTTGAAAAAAGTTTCGGTCACTCCCATAAAGAAACGAGAGGTTGCAATGCATCCGGTTGAAAAAATAAGGAACATCGCCGTCATAGCCCATATAGACCATGGAAAGACCACGCTGATCGACGCTGTATTCAAGGCGGCCAAGGTATTCAGGGACAATGCCCGGGTAGCCGAACGCATCATGGACAGCGGCGCAATCGAAAGAGAACGGGGCATCACTATCCGGTCCAAACATTGCACAATCGAGTGGAAAGGGTACCTGATCAACCTCATCGATACGCCTGGCCACGCAGATTTTTCCGGCGAAGTGGAACGGGTTTTGTCAACCGTTGACTCCGTGCTCCTCCTGGTTGACGCTAACGAAGGCCCCATGCCGCAGACCCGTTACGTCCTGCAGCACGCCCTGAGGATCGGGCTGAAGCCCCTTGTCTTCATCAACAAGGCCGACAGACCGGGCTCAAATCCCGTAAACGCCCTCAACAGAACCTTCGACCTCTTCATCGAGCTCGGTGCTTCCGACGAACAGGCGGATTTCCCCGTTGTCTACGGGTCCGGTCTCGAAGGCTGGGCTGTAGAAGATCTCGATGGGGATGAACGAATCGGCATGGACGCTCTGCTCGATGCCATCGTAGATCACGTCAACCCGCCTAAAGCTCATATGAAAGGAACCTTTATAATGCAGGTATCCACCCTGGGGTGGAACGAATATATCGGCAGGATCGGCTGCGGGAAAGTACTGCAGGGCAGCCTCAAAAAGGGGGATGCTTTTGTACGGACCACATCCAGATGGATCGATTCCGGAAAACAGGATGGGGCCTGGGAAATAACCGGGTCTTTTGTTGAAAAGTCCGCTCAGCTTTGGGTTACCAGGGGACTGGACCGTGTCGAGGTCGGAAGGGTTACAGCAGGCGATATCGTATGGATTTCAGGACCAGGGGAAATCAACATCGGTGACACTTTCTCCGCCAATCTGGAAGAACCGGTGACACTTCCGCCCCTTTCAATTGAGGAACCCACGGTTTCCATGTTTTTTTTGGTAAACAACGGCCCCTTCGCGGGCCAGGAAGGACAGGCCATTACCCTGAGGCAGTTGAAAAGCCGGCTTGAACGGGAGCTCGAATCAAATGTGGCCCTTCACATGGAAGATCTCGGGCGCCCGGATGGCGTCAAGGTCTCCGGGCGCGGCGAGCTGCATCTTGCCATTCTCATAGAGGAAATGCGGAGGGAGGGTCTGGAATTCTGTGTATCCAAGCCCGAAGTCATCACGGAAACCCTTGACGGTAAAATATACGAACCCATGGAAGCACTGACAATAGATATTCCTGAGGAATTTCAGGGCGTCGTGTTCGAGAAACTTTCCCGCAGAAAAGGGCGCATGACAGGGTTGCAGAACCTGCGGACCGGGATCGTCAGACTCGATTTCCAGATCCCGACCAGGGGTCTCATCGGATACAGAAATGAGTTTCTGACCGATACAAAAGGCCTGGGCATAATGTCCTCCCTGTTCAACGGGTATGGCCCATGGACAGGAGAAATACGTTTTCGGGAAAGGGGTTCCATGGTCAGCATGGAAACCGGTGTCGCAACGGCCTATCAGCTCGAGAACCTCCAACAGCGGGGTGTTCTTTTCATCAGCCCCATGGACAGGATTTACGAGGGTATGGTTATAGGTGAACATTCGCGCCCGAAAGACATGAGCTGCAACCCGGCGAAGAAAAAGCAGATGACCAATCACAGGGCATCTACAAAAGAACAAGGGATCAAGCTCGACGTGCCCCGCGAGATGACGCTGGAAAAAGCCCTTGAATGGATCGCCATGGACGAACTCGTGGAGGTAACCCCCCGTTCCGCGAGGATCAGAAAAGCGGTCCTCGATGGGGCCAAACGGGAAAAACATTGAAAACCAGCAAGATATAATCCTTTCCCCGCGCCGGCATCGGCAGCTTTTTGAGCTGCCGATGCCGGCAATAAATCGAGGCGCTTGTTTCCCGGCTGAAACTGTCAGACTTGAGTAGGGGGATTGAGAACGTCCCTTACTTTCCTTCCGGTACAATCTTCGAAGGCCACTGCGATACGCCTGGCTTTTGCAAGCCGTCGGGAAGCGGCCTCGAGCGCCGCAGGGTCGCCGGAAAACTTCTCCCGCATATCGCGCCTTTTTCTGTCGAGGCCTGTTACATTTGTTCCTGTAACGATCTTGTCGGCCAGGTAAAGCAGCGATCTTCGCGATAGTAAAGGCTCGTCGTCCGGAAGCTCCATATGGAACCTGACAAGGTCCGCCGTCTCGGGGAAACCCCACTTTTCAAGTATCGCTGCGCCTTTTTCGGCGTGGTTTCCTTCCGCCCTTGCCATATCGTGAAGCAACGCCGCTGCCCGAAGCGAATCCGGCTCCAGGGGAAAGAGATCTTTCAGGTTGTCCGCAAGTTTTATGGCGACTTTCGCCACAGCCACGGAATGTTCCCGCACCCTTGAGGGTGTGCCGCATAGCTCAAAAAACGCAAGGCACTCCTCCATGGAAGGAATTCTGCGGTTTATCGCCAGGGAGTACAGGTTTTCGTACTCTTCGGGTGTGTCCATCTCGATGGCGACTCCCTGATCGGGTGTTTCAAGAATCACTGAATCCCTCTCATGGCGGGAAAGGACGGCACGAAGGCCCCCGTCTCCCGACCATTCTAGAATTTCAGGAACGAGTTTCGAGGCTATCAGGGGAGGGTGCCCTTTTTTATTTCGGAAGGAGGGTACGACGAATGCCGTACCTGGGTGTTCGACAAAAGCCTGTCTAAGCGCCCGGCAGGTCTCTTTTCGAACCAGGGGGATGTCGACGGGCAGCAGAAAAAAAGCTTCCACTTCTTTCGACAGGGCGGCCACTCCAGTCCTGACGGAAGAAAACATTCCTTCCTCGTATCGTTCGTTGAAAACCGGCCTGCCGCCGCAATCGACGGTTTCCCTTTCAACCTGGTCCCGGTGACAACCTGTGACTACCACAAGGTCTTCGACACCACAGAGGCGCATGGTGCAGGAAACCGTTCCTAAAGCGGATGCGCCTCCTGCCTCGAGCAAGGCCTTGCACCGGCCCATTCGCGACGAAAGCCCTGCTGCGAGTATCACGGCGCCGGTTCGGATAATTCCTTCGCTCATTCCAGTTCCTCCAGGCAGGTCATCAGCTCATCGAAACCCTTTATGAAAATTAGATTACCAGTTCTGCAAAACACCCGGATTTGGCCGTAACCGGGATCGTATCTGAAAGTTAGCGGAAAAGGAACATCAAACAAGGCGTGAATCAACACCCTGAGCACTCCCGCATGGGATACGACGAGCCATTTCCCTCCTTTTTTCAGCAAAGACACCAGGAAAGGAACGGCCCGGGCTTCTAGTTCAGCGAAGCTTTCGCCGCCGGGGTGTCTGAAGTTAAAAAGGTCTTCTTCTCTTTCGCGTAACTGTTCGGGGTACGCCATGGCTATTTCCGTCTTCTTGCGTCCGTCCCATTCCCCGAGATCAAGTTCCGTCAACTCACTTTTTTTTGAAGGAGAAAGGTTGGTGCCCCGGCAAATGATCTCAGCCGTTTCCCTTGTTCTTCTAAGGGGGCTGCAGAAACAGCCCAGCCAGGAAAAGCCTTTGCCCCAGTCCGCAATAAATTGAGCCTGGAGTTTACCTTTGTCTGAAAGGCCCCAGTCCGTTTTCCCCAGGTAAAATTTACCGGGCTCGGGAAAGGTCGGTTCCCCGTGTCGCACGAAGACCAGGGAATGTTCTTCCGGCCGGGGGAAAGTTTTCGCATCGAAAGGGTCTGATTCCCGGAAAAGCTCTTTTTCAGTCTTTCGTTTAAATGTTTTAGTCACTTTTTACCTCTGTCGCACGGGCCCCGGACACGCGCTTGCGCGTCGCGTTTTTCTTGTTTTCAAGCAGTGTAACCCCAACCCGCACAGGGGCGCAACCGCAAACCCGTTTAGGGTCATCGGTTTGCAAGGGCTTTTTTCGTGAACAATATCGAGCAAAAATAACGTTTATCAATCATAAATTGAAGATGCACCCAGGCAGCAATATAGTTAAAACAGTTCGCCTTATCCTTCCACATATCGAATCGAATGGAACTCCGAGCCCGGTGACCTAAAGCGCCTGCCATGGTCCAGGGCCGATGGGCGCCTCGGAAACGAGCACGCCTCCCGTGATCGGAAAGGAGGTATCCTGTTTTATCTGATCCCGAAAGCGATCCACGTCGCCGTTTCGTTCAATCGTTGGCGTAGTCATATCCCATGATTTGGAGGGGGAAACAATGAAAGAAAAGTACCAGGTCAAGTCCGTTGTCATCAACGGCATTCCTCATCGAGTCGTCGCATGTCCCGAAGAGAAGCTGGTAAATGTCATCCGCAAACAGCTTCACCTTACCGGGACAAAGCTTGGTTGCGGCATGGGGCAGTGTGGAGCATGCAACGTGATCCTCGACGGGAAAGTGACAAGATCCTGTGTGACTCCCTGGAAAAAGGTGTCCGAGAACGCAGAGATATTAACAATCGAAGGCATCGGGACGCCCGACAAGCTTCATGCAGTCCAGTGGGCCTTCATAGCTAACGGAGCCATACAGTGCGGTTTTTGTACACCCGGCTTCATAGTGGCTGCGAAAGGGCTCCTCGATAAAAACGTCAATCCCGCCCGCGAGGAAGTCCGAGACTGGTTCCAGAAACACTGGACAGCCTGTCGTTGCACCGGCTACAAGCAGATTACCGACGCTGTCATGGATGCCGCAGCTGTTTTGCGTGGAGAAAAAGAGATGACCGATTTCGCCAAGTCTTTGAAGCCCGGCGAATCCCTGTGGGGGACACGTTACCCGAGACCAAGCGCTGTTTTCAAGGCCACCGGGACCTTCGATTTTGGCGACGACGTGGGCCTCAAGCTTCCCGAGGGGACTCTTAGGGCTGTGCCGGTCTGCCCCGAAGTCAATCATGCCCGTGTGCTTTCCATCGACTTTAAGGAAGCAGAGAAGATGCCAGGCGTCTTCAAGATAGTGACCGCCAAGGATATAAAAGCCAATAGAGGGACCAATCGCATTCGCGGCCAGGTCGGCTCCGGCACGGCCAGTACGGACGGCTGGGAAAGAAGGATCCTCGTGGAAGAAGGTGACAAGATCCGCCAGTGGGGGGAAGCTGTTGCCATAGTGTGCGCGGACACGGAAGAACAGGCCAGAGCTGCAGCGGCCGCCGTCAAGGTGGAACTCGAGGAACTTCCGGCGGTCATGGATGCAGCGGCCGCCATGGCGCCCGGTGCCGTTAAAGTCTACGAGGAGATCCCTGATATCGACGGTATTCCCAACTGTTTCAACAAACGGCCCATAATAAAGGGCGAGGACCCCGCTCCGCTTCTGGAAAAAGCCCCCTACGTGGTGGAAGCAAAATTCTGGAGTTCTCGCCAGCCGCATATGACCATTGAGACGGATTGCGGTTTCGGCTACTGGGACGAAGAGGGGCGGCTCACTCTTCAGACTAAAAGTATATGCATCTACAGGCATGCCATGATGATAGCCAGGGGCCTCGGCGTTCCCCCGTCGAAGATTCGCGTGATACAGAACAACATGGGGGCCACATTCGGCTACAAGGTGGCACCCACCAACGAGCCCCTTCTCGGAGCCTGCGTTATAGCCACCGGTCGCCCCGTCTACATGCGGCTCGACATGAAAGAGCATCTCGTCCGCACACCAAAACGCTCTCCTTTCCTCATGAAGCTCAGGATAGGAGCCGACGAAAAGGGAAAGCTGGTTGGGCTCGAGCACTACTGGTACGTAGACCACGGACCTTATTCGGAATCAAGCCAGGACCTTACGAACAAAGGCGGCCAGTTCATCTGCGCGCCATACAAGGTCGACAACATCAGAGGTGCCGGATACACTCTGTTTACGAACCAGAAATGGTGTGGGGCTTTCAGGGCTTACGGCGGTCCACAGACCTATTTTGCGGGGGAACAGATCATTGACATGCTGGCGGAAAAAATAGGGATGGATCCCCTCGATTTCCGGGAACTAAACGTCATCAGGTCGGGCGATACCTTCCCCAGCGGTCAGAAACCCGAAATCTATCCTCTCCATACGATGATCACCCGTATAAGGCCGCTCTACGAAGAAGCCAAAAAGAGGGCTGAGGCGAATTCGACGGACAAGATCAAGCGAGGGGTTGGAATTTCGATAGGCATTTACAACTCCAACGACGACGGTCCCGACGAAGCGGCCAGCAATATCGAGCTTACTAAAGACGGTGTGATCATCTACAACACATGGGAAGATCATGGCCAGGGTGCAGACATGGGGTGCCTGGGAACGGCACACGAAGCCCTGAAACCACTCGGGCTGCGGCCAGAACAGATAAAGCTCGTTTGCAATGACATGGCGAAAGCACCCAACAGCGGAGCCGCGGCCGCGAGCCGCTGCCAGGTAATGGTGGGTAACGCCATCGTAGACAGCTGTCGCAAGCTTCTTGACGCAATGCGCAAACCCGATGGGACATATCGCACCTACGACGAAATGGTGGCCGAGGGGATCCCTACCTTCCATGAAGGCTACTGGCAGGCGACGGTACGCGATGTCGACGGAAACGCAATCACCTGCACGGGTATGGACGATGCCACAGGTCAGGGATACCCCTTTGCAAACCACATGTACGGCTTGTTCATGGCTGAGATCGCCGTGGACATGGAGACCGGCAAAGTCAAGGTGGAGAAATTTACCCTGGTCAGCGACGTCGGTAAAATCAACAACTTCGACGTCGTCGAAGGCCAGCACTACGGCGGCATCGCACAGGGCATCGGTTTCGCGCTGACGGAGGATTTCGGAGATCCCCAAAAATATACTAGCCTCGTTACCTGCGGGTTCCCCTATATCAAGGACATTCCTGATGATATTGAGCTTTACCATATGGAGACACCGAGGGAATTTGGGCCCTTTGGAGCTTCGGGGACAGGCGAGATGCCTATGTCTGCGCCACATGCAGCAATACTCAACGGGATCGCTAAAGCCTGCGGGGTGAGAATCTTCCAGATCCCCGCATTGCCGGAAAAGATTCTTGCGGGCATAAAGGGAAACACCTGCTCTGGAAGCGGAGGGCATTAGGAAATGAGCCTAACTCAAAAGGGACTGAAAGGAGGTTGACGTCATGAGTGAAGAAGCCTATTCGGGGAAGCTGGAAGATCTTGAGCTTTACGACGCCTCGTCTTTAGCGCCGGAGGTGACAAAGAGAATAGTCTACGGGCCAGGCCGGTTTTGGGACGATTACACGATGAGGCACTTCTCCTTGCCCCCCGGGACGGTGATACCCGAACACGTCCACGACTGGCCGCACTACATGATAAGTCTAAGTGGAACCGGATACGTGACGATCGACGGCAAACGCTGGGAGATGCCCCCGATGGGGTGGGCCCATGTCCCTGGAGGCCTGGTCCACGGGTACGAAAATCCCGGGTCCAAGCCTTTAGTCTTTCTTTGCATAGTCCCCACTGAGGGCGACCCGCACATGAAGCTGAAGCGGTTCCGCATGGAACGCGAGAAAAAGAAAAAAGGCGAGGTGGGCCAGGTAGCCCGGGATAAGATCGAGGACTAGAAGCGCATTTTGGTGCGAAGCCGCCCAGGCAGGTGACACAATGGGCGGCTTCCAGTTGGAAATTAGATGCAACAATGTTGCAGGAGTGATATAAATGCAGCCAGAGACGATTCTCGAAAGAAAATCCATAAGGTGCACTCCTATGCGGGAGGCTATACTTGAAATTCTGCTCAAAAAGGGTTGTCCGATGTCCTACAAGGAGGTAGCGGCCTGTCTACCCCGGCAAGGTGACCGGGTTACCATCTACAGGACACTTCTCTTGCTGTTTGAAAAGGGTATCGTACACAGGGTGATGGATATGAAAGGAACATGGCGTTTTTGCGCTCACAACTCAGTCAATTCGGGCTGCCCGGGTGATCACCCGCATTTCGAATGTATGGTCTGCGGCAGTATGCAGTGTCTTACCGATACTTCCTTGCCCTACATCGAAGTTGCGGGAGGAGCTGTAGTCAAGGGCAAGCATATGGTGGTGTATGGCGTTTGTCCCCGTTGCCTGGAATGATTTCTAAAAACACAAAATAATCAGGAGGCTCTTGCAATGAAAACGGAATCCGCTTTTTCGGGTAAAGTACTGGTATTGATTCTGGCTACGATGCTGTTGTCCTGCCTGTCCGCCGGTATGGCCGGCGCCGAAGTATTTGCCGCCGCGGCAAGCACTCAACCCGTAATGGAAAAAATAGCCGCACAATACGAAAAGGATACGGGAAACCATATGGAGTATACTTTTGCCGCTTCCGGTCAGCTTGCCAGGCAGATCGAGATGGGGGCTCCCTTCGACCTTTACATTAGTGCCAACGAGAAATGGGCAAGGTACCTCGAGGAAAAGGAGATGCTCGAGATGATCAGGCCTGTTGCCGAGTGCCCCTTGGTCCTTTGGCAGGGTTCAAGTGAAGCTCCATCCCTGCATATTGTCGAGAAAGAAAAGATAAAAATAGCCATAGCAGACCCGGAGGTGGCCCCATACGGAGCCATGGCCAGGAAATATCTGGAAGAGACAGGTATTTACGAGAAGCTGGAGGCGGAAGGGCGCCTGATAATCGGAGGTGACGTTCTGAAGGCTGGTCTTGCCGCCAAAAGCGGAGGGGCAGATGTGGCGTGTCTGCCTTTGAGCATTGCCAAAAGGCTTGGAGGCAGTTGGACGAGGATCCCGGTCCCCCCTCAAAGGATTTTCGGCGGCATAGTGGTCGGGAGAAAAACCGATGTTGTGACGGACTTTTTCGAATACCTGTTTTCGGAGCCGGCAAGGGAATTTTTCCAGGAAGCCGGATTCGAGCCCGTCGTGGATTGACAGGATCAAAGAATGGAACAAGCGCTATTTATAAGCCTCAAGGTTCTAGCCTTTGATATACCTATACTGGTCCTGGTTGGAGGGGGGCTTGGGTGGGTCTTCGCAAGGAAGGTCTTCCCGGGGCGGGAGGTGATATCCCTCCTGCTCCTTCTGCCAATCGTATTACCTCCATCGGTTTTGGGGCTTTACGTGCTCATGTTGGTTGGAAGGGTGGACCTTTTGAAAGAGGCCGGTTTTATTTTTGCTTTTCCGGCTAACGTTTTGGGTTCACTGCTGCCATCCCTGCCGATAATGATACAGTCATCTCGCGCAGCCTTTGCAGGGGTCGATCGCAACCTTGAGGAAACCGCCCTGACCCTGGGGAGAAGTCCATGGAATGTCTTTTTCAGAATCACACTGCCTCTGGCCAGAAGAACCCTTCTTGCAGGGCTTGCCTTGTCTTCGGCAAGGGCCCTTGGAGATTTTGGGACGACTCTCATGATAGCGGGGAATATACCCGGCAGAACACAGACGCTCCCGCTTTACATTTACGGGCAAGTAGGGTCTCTTAATTTCGGTCGCGCCAACGCGGCGGCCCTTTTACTCGTAGCCGTAGGTATCGTCAGCCTTTTTTTGGTACGGAGATTGGAGGCCGGATCTCATGAGCGAGTGGCTTGAGGTATCCCTGAAGGAGCGGATAGGGCGTTTTGACCTGGATGTCTCCTTCGGCCTCGGCAGGGAGATCGGAGTAATCTTTGGTCCCAGTGGAGCAGGGAAAAGCCTTACGTTGCGGTGTCTTTCAGGATTACAGAAAGTCAGAAAGGGACGCATAGTCCTGGCCGGACGCGTGATCCTGGATACCGCATCAGGGAAAAGTATCCATCCTTGCAAAAGAAGGATGGGGATCCTGCCCCAGGGGCTGGCGCTTTTCCCCCACATGACGGCCCTGGAAAATGTAATGTACGGATGTAATCGTACGGGAGAGAGGGAAAAGAAAACATGTGCCCGAAAATGGCTGGAACGCGTGCGGCTTGAAGAATACGGGAACCACTACCCATCACAGCTTTCCGGGGGACAGAAGCAGCGGGTCGCGCTGGCGCGGGCGCTGGCCTCGGAACCGGAAATGTTGATGCTGGACGAACCTTTCAGCGCCCTTGACGGACCTTTAAGGCGCAATCTTCGAAGAGACCTGCGACGTCTCCAGGAGGAGGCCCATATACCTGTTCTCTATGTTACGCACCAGGTGGAGGATATTTGTGCTCTTGGCGACAAGATATTTTTCATAGAAAAAGGCATGCTGACCGGTTCCGCCCGGGTCGAAGAAATGCTGGAAGGTTCGGGCCGAGTTTCGTTCTGGAAGATGATGGGATGGGGTAACGTCCTGGAGGGCCGGGCGGGAATCTCTGCCGAAGGGCGGCCGGTCTTCCGCTGGGACTCGGGGGAACTTTCTTTGAAAGAGTTGTCAGGTCCAGGATCGGCAGTAGCCTTTGTGAGACCGGATCATGTTCGTATTTTGGACCCACGGATTCCGGTAGACGAGGAACTTTCGAAAAATACTTTTTCCGGCGAGGTTGAGGAGGTGCTCCTCGAAGGAGGAGCCATCAGGATGCATGTCAGGACACCTAATGGATACTGGCAAGTCGAACGACCTGTCCACGGTCCTTTGGCGGAGGGCATCCGTCCGGGCGAAAAGCTTTTCTTTGCCGTTCCACCGGGTGCGATAGAGCTGATATTTCTCGAATCACCGGAGCATGCCAAAAGACCTGACTCGCCGACAGTCGAATCGTTATCTCCTTCTACGGGCTTTGAGGAAAGTCTTACCGGGAACCCGAGGACATAAAACTCTGAAGATTTCCCGGCAAAAATTTGACCTTTACTGTTTCAAACGAGCCAGGATCTTCTCAGGTCTTGCAGGCAACTCCTTGAAGCGTACGCCCACGGCATTATTCAATTTCGTGATGCAGGAACACGCGGGTTTACCGCTTGTAAGGACGTAGCACGCCCCGCATTGGCCTGCAACACAACTGACCCTGGTCCCCGTCAGACCCAACTGCATATTGTCACCTGATTCATTCAAGCAGCCTGTAGAGTTTTACAGGACGGCCGACGCTGCTGATGTCGTATTCGAAGGTTGCCTCTCCGGTTTCTACAAGGTATTCGAGGTAGCGCCTCGCCGTGGAGCGCGAAATGCCGATGGACTCACCAAAAGCCGAGGCCGATATTGCTTCGCGGTTGCTCTTTATGCAAATGCGAATGTGTTCCAGCAGCTTGCGCTGAATCCCCTTGGGCGGATCTTCAAGTACCCGAGTAGAACTTCCCCTTAAACTCGTGATCATGTCGAGGTCTTTCTGCCGCCAAGGATTTGCACGGCGAGTCAGGCCCTGATGATATTGAAAGTAGGCATTCAGTGCGCGTTCAAGGCGTTCGACCGAAAAGGGCTTTATCAGGTAGTCGAAGACTCCGAGGCATATGCAGCCACGAACAACGTCGGGATCGTCGTCGCCGGACAGTATCATCCAATCGACACGGGGATAACGAACCCTGGCCTTGCGAAGCGAATCAACGCCATCCCATCCCCTTAGGTAAATGTCAAGGAGGACGAGATGAACATCCCCGCGTTCGAGGCATTTTTCAAGTTCAGACCCTGTGGTTACCGTTTCCCTCAAGCGGAAATGGCTTGTCCTGGAAAGCGCGAGAGCGTATTTTCTCTGAAGCGCAAGGGAAGTATCGGCAATGGCACAAGAGAGAATTTCAGGGGACAGGCTCCTTCTTGCCTGTTCGGGACCTTCGCGAATGACATCGTTCCTCCTTTCCAAAAAGGGAGGCGGAGCCGTTTCCGGCGACACCCTGACGGCCGGCCACCCTGGACCTTAAAGGTCTTTAGGCGAACCGGCTCGGAGAAACAAGCGTTTGGGGAAAGTATAACTCAAAAAAAACAACTATTGCAAAGTTTTGATCACCGGTGTGGGAAAAAGGCTGTTCCGAATCGAGATGTAAAGAAAAGGCCTGAAAAGGCCCCCTCTTGAACATTTTTAATGAATAGCTAAGGTTTAGTCTGTCCCTATCATGACGTTCGAGGCTTTTATAACCGCGTAAACCTCTTTTCCGGGTTTCAATTCCAGGCTGTCGGCCGAAGCCTTGGAGATCATGGAGACTATTTCTTCTCCGCCGTCGAGTTCAACTATAACCTCAGTGTTTACCGTTCCCGGTTTTATTGACTTGACTTTTCCTTTAAGGATATTACGTGCACTGAGTTTCATAAGTATGCACCTCCAATATGGACATAATTTTGTAAATAAATACTATCATATCTCCCTCTTTGTTACAAAGTCCTCTTGCCGTGTACGTATAGTGCCTTGCTTGAACATCAACAAGCGTGCGTCATTTCGGTATGAGCCGGAAGTTGTCTAAGTCTGCCTGTAGATCCCTTGTGTGCACGCCTCAGGGTTCGCAGGGTTTTTCGTCGTCAGGATTCTTCTTTTGGCATATTAAAAGATTTTGAACGATGTCATTTGCTTCGGCCTTGCCTTTCAGGATGTCTTTCAGGCGGGAAATCTTGATGCGGGTTGGAAGGCGGTAACCATCTACGACGAGTTCCCCTTCCAGGACGTCCCTTTCCATGCGGCACCGACCTACGGGCCAGTACCTTACGCCGATAGTGGGCGTATCTTTGAAGAAGCGCTCCATAACTTTGGCTAATTGTTCCTCCCTTGCGAGCACGCGCAGCAAAAAGAGCGGACGCCCCTTTTTCCCGAGGGCCTGCACAATATGTGCTTCCAGAGAAGCCTCCTGGAGAATTTCAACGGCAAGGCCCATTTCTTCGCCGGTCGCATCGTCCAGGGAGGCTTCGAGAAGCCACAGGTCCTCCGCCTCTTTTTCCGCAAATTTAACTGCGCGCATGGCGATCCCTTCCGGTGATGCAGCCCGGACCATGGCGCAGGGTATCAGCGAGGGCATACGGTACGTAAAACGTCCTTTTTCCGCCAGAAAAAGAATTGCCGCCTCGTCGCAGGTCGAGCTTTCGGTTTCTAGCCCCTTCAGGGGTATTTCGTATTTTCTTGCCATGGCGAGTGTTTCATGGGTGGGAAGCGGCTCAGCTCCTGCATCGGAATATTTCGTCCCGGTTCCGGTGCCGACAGGAAGGGAAAGAATTTTCTGTTTCAGTTTTTCTGCTTTCAAGAATAAAGCCATGGTAGCGACGACCGTTTCGGGGGCAGCTTCAGGTTTTTTCCCCGCGGCAAGGCGGAAGTCCATCAATTCCAGGAGCAGCTTTCTCACTCCCTGTGCCGATTCCGGTGAAAGGTTCTCGAGGCTTGAAAGAATGCCTTCTATCTCTTCCCGATCGATAAATTCCGGAGTTAAAAAGTCCTTTTCGACCCGTACCTCCACGGAAGTGTCGAACATACCTTCCGGAGATTTTTCGTAGACAATACGTACCCTGCCGCCCGATGGAAGGGATATCTCATCCGTTTCGGTTCTTTCTCTTTTTTCTGAAAGTGCTTCCAGGAGCCCTGCCAAGGCGAGGGAGGAAATGCCGCACTGGGGATCAATCAGGATCACTTGAGTTCACCCCCAGAAACCGGTCCAATTTGCCTCTTTTTAGGCCTTCAAGATCGATGGAGACAACCGGAAAGCCCACTTCACGTAGGTCTGAGAAAAGTTCCTCACGCTTTTCCCATGCTTCTTCCATTTGTGAAGGGTCCATTTCAAGCATAGCCATGCCGGGAGGGAAAAAACGGACACGGAAATTGGAGAAACCCATGGAAGCCAACGTAATCTCAGCCTTTTTGAGCCGTCCTATCCAATTGAATTGCAGCGGAATGCCTGTGGGAAATCGGGTAGCCATGCAAGGAGCCGGCGGTTTTTCCGCACAGGGAAGCTCTGCCTTCCTGGCTATAGCGCGGACTTCATCCTTCGTAAGGCCCGAGTCCGCCAGCGGGTGCAGGATGCCGTCTTCGTCCGCCGCACGCAGGCCCGGGCGTCTCTCCGAGATCTCATCAGCCTGAACTCCATCGGCTACGACAGAACACCCGTTTTTACGGGCCCAGGAAAGAGCGTGTCTTTGGAGGGTTTTTCTGCACCAGAAGCAGCGGTCGGGACCATTGCCTTTCACCCCGGCGCAGTCCGAGATGTCCACGTCAATGACAGTGTGTCGCAACCCTAGACGTTTTGAGAGTTTTTCGGCTGCCTCTATTTCCTCCTCGTTTACCAGGAATGTCCTGAAGGTCAGGGTGCGTGCCGAACCGCCTGACCCCTGCGCGGCGAGAAGCGCCAAAACGGAACTGTCTACGCCTCCGGAGAGTAGAAGTACAGAATTTCTATTTTTATTAAAAAAACTTCTCACGGCATTTGCTTTTTCGATCACCAGAATATCTTTCCTTTCCGGGTAAAAGTGCTTTCAAGAGAAACAATAACACAATCGGACCTTCAGGCGGGAAAGATCCGCAGATTTTTCTAGTGGTGCTTTACCTGAAAAAAAGCTTCGGGTATGTTAGACTCTCATCCAGCACAGGCGCAATGCAAAAAAATTATAGTTTGTGATTTTGGAGAACTGTACCAAAAAAGAGGTGACTACCAGCGTGGACGAACGGGAACTCCGGCTTCTAGTAGAAAAACTTGTGAATCGAGAGATCTCCGTAGAAAGTTTCGTGGATTCAATGAAAAGCCTGCCCTTCAGGGATATGGGTGAAGTCAAGTTCGATACTCACAGGGCACTCAGAAGAGGTTTCCCGGAAATCGTATACTGCCCCGGGAAAAAGGAAGAACAACTGGATTCCATCGCATATATGCTTTCAGAAATGAGCGGAAACGCCCTGTTTTCCAGGATGACGGAAAAACAATATGCCAGGGTAGCAAAGATTCTTCCAGATCTTGAATACCTCGAGATCCCGAGACTTGGCAGGCTCTGGAGGGACAGGGCCTCCCCCAGGCGCGGGAAGATCCTGGTCTTGACCGGGGGCAGCAGCGATGTCCCCGTTGCGGAAGAAGCAGCGGTGACCGCAGAGACCATGGGGTGCACTGTAAACAGGTTGTTTGATGTGGGCATAGCAGGGCTTCACCGTCTTTTGGCAAGGTTCGGCGAGCTTCGCAAAGCTGAAGTCATAATCGCTGTGGCTGGCATGGACGGGGCCTTGCCGGGGGTGGTGGCGGGTATGACCGATTGCCCGGTCATAGGATTGCCGACCAGCGTAGGATATGGCGCAGCCCTTGCCGGCTTCGGACCTCTTTTGACGATGCTCAACTCCTGTTCCCTGGGAGTCACCGTGGTAAATGTGGACAATGGCATCGGTGCCGGTTATGCCGCCGCTGTGATGACTGGACGGCAAAAAACCGAAGGACCTGAGGAAAAGGGGAAACCATGAAACGGATCCTGTACCTGAATTGTTTTTCCGGCATAAGCGGGGACATGTTTCTCGGAGCCTTGCTCGATCTTCTTGGGAAAGAGGATTTGAATCCTTTCGTAAAAGGCCTGGCACTGGAAAATTTTGAGGTGACGGTACAAAAATCCAGTAAAAAGGGGATCTCTGGCCTGGATGTAAAGGTAAAAGAGAAAGCCCGAGAAAGTCACATCCACAGGGGGCTCAAGGAAATAGAGAAAATAATCGAAAACAGTGCGTTGAGCCCCTTCGTCAGGGAAAAGTCACTGGAAGCCTTCAGGCTGCTAGCGGCCGCGGAAGCCGTAGTCCACGGAAAAGAACCGGAGGAAGTGCATTTTCACGAAGTGGGAGCCGTAGATTCGATAATAGACATAATAGGCGCCTGTGCGCTCATGGAGGCTCTGAACCCCGACAGGGTAGTTGCCTCGGCGGTTAACGTGGGATCGGGAACGGTATTATGCGCCCACGGGGAATTGCCTGTCCCCGCTCCTGCGACATTGAAACTGCTCGAAGGGATACCGGTTTTCGTGAAAGGTGAACCCTTCGAGCGTGCGACTCCTACGGGCATAACACTGTTGAGAGCCTTTCACGCGGAATTTGAAGACATGCCTTCCGGTATAATCGAACGTGTTGGATATGGTCTGGGTGATCGCGATTCCGACTTACCTAATCTTTTACAGGCGATCCTTTTGAGGGGGAAATAACTTCATAAATTGGAACCATAGTGGTTTTCCCGTGAAAGGCGCGAAAATACTTGCAGACGAAGAGGTGAAATGGTGATGAAAAAAATACTTCTTCAGCTTGATACTGATGCCCAACCTAGTGTTTTTGACGCCGTAACAGCATATGACGGCGGTGCGGACATAGTTTTGCAGTACTGCGCTATCACTCCGGTAAACGTTGTTCCCCTGCTTCATGGTGTCATGTTCACCCGCGGGGGCGAGGGCATTAAAAACAGTGCCGTATTCATCGGCGGGTCGGACGTGGCGAAAGGTGAGGCCCTTCTCGATACCATCAAGTCGAACTTCTTTGGGAAAAGCAGAAATTCCGTAATGCACGATTCAAACGGGTGCAACACGACGGCGGCGGCAGCGGTGGCAAAATTGTCCCGCACCATTGACCTCAGGGGTAGGAAGGCCGTAGTCCTCGCCGGTACAGGTCCGGTCGGCCTCCGGGCCGCGCTGTTTTTGTCCGATGAGGGAGCATCGGTAACCGTGACTTCCAGAAGGCTGGAAAAAGCCGGGAAAGCCTGCGAGTACCTTGAAAACCGTTTTGGTGCGAAGGTGGAACCCGCAAAAGCCCATGATGAGGATTCCACCCGAAAGGTCCTCGAGGGGGCTACGGTCGTGCTCTGCACGGGAACAGCCGGGACCATGCTGCTTCCCGAGGTGATCTGGAAAGGGCACGAAACCCTCAAGGCACTGGCAGATTTGAACGCTGTACCGCCCTACGGGATAGAAAACATAGGAGCCAGGTGGGACGGCGAAAACGTCGGCGGCCAGGTGCTTTTCGGCCCTCTCGGGATAGGGAAGCTCAAACTCAAGGCTCAAAGGACGTGTGTCGGACGCTTGTTCGAGACGAACGATTTGGTCCTCGATGCCAGGGAGATCTACAAAATCGTAAAAAAAATGCAGTAACAAGTTTCAGCTGGCACACACAAGAACTTTAAAAAGAAAGACAAAGAAAAGATTCGACGACGAAGGTTCGCCCGGGAGGCACTTAAATGACCAGCAACACTGGACAAGAAAACTCTGCATTCGTCCTTTTGAAGACAAGTTCGGCCAGTGGGAGGGACGGTTTCCTTTTGGCCCTTCAATACCTGCAGGTGCGGACGCTGCTTGTCGCAGTGTCGTCTCTTTACGAGATTACAGGCGGTTCCTGTGAGGGAGGAAGCGGCACCCTGGTCCTTGTTTGTCGTCTTCAAAGCGATCTTCAAAAGGAAGATTTCGAGAAATTCGTCAATTCGATAGAAAAACGAATGCGCGAAGAAAGTGCTTCAAGAGGTAATTTCGGGCCTGTACAGGTAAGCATCCTGTTTCACGAAAACCCCCGGAAAGAGGACGCATGCTCTTTTAAAAGGTGCGCGAATCTGAACGAGATCTCGCCTTTATGGATTCCACTGGAGGAGATTGCAGGCGACGTCGCTCCACCGGGTTTTTCGGGCAAGCGGGTTAGGGATCTGGCAGCCGGCGTTGCCGAAGGCAAGATCAGAAAAATCAGGGATGACGATCCCGGCTTTCCCATCGAGCGTGACGTCCAGCAAGGCAAACCAAGGGTTTCGCTGGATTTGAGCCGCGTCGGCGTGACCAACCTGGAGCGGATAATACGTCTTGTCAGAAACGGACACAAATCTTTGTTTTACGCCCAGATGGACCTTTTCGCCTGGCTGGATCGACGGCGCGCGGGAGTACATATGTCGCGGTTCAATGACGAAATAGAAAGACTTGTAGAGGAGATAACCCTCGAGGCGTCAAGCAGTATAGAAGCCATTGCGGAACGTCTTGCGAAACGGATAGTCGAGAGCCAGCGCGTCACGCGATCCCGTGTAAACGTGAGAGCTAAATTCCCCTTGAAAAAGTTTACGCCCCTGTCCAGGAAAAGAGTCGAGGAGCTTTATACTTTTATCGGCATCTCGGCGTGTAATGCAGACATAGTAAGGACCGTGACAGGCGTGGAAGTCGAGGGAATGACCGTCTGTCCCTGCGCACAGGAGATGGTGAAAAGTCATTCCATGAAGCTCCTGGCGGAAGAGGGGTACGATGCAAAGGAAGCTGCCAGGATCGTTGATCTTTTGCCCATCGCTTCCCACAACCAGCGGGGAAGGGGAACCCTGCTTCTGGGGACAGATCGGTCCGTGTCGGCGGAACAACTGGTCCACCTGCTCGAGGCCTCAATGAGTTCAGAGACCTATGAACTGCTTAAACGGCCCGATGAGTTTTATGTCGTGAACAAGGCTCACAGAAACCCGATGTTCGCCGAGGATGTGGTCCGGGAAATCCTCGCGAACCTGGTAGACATGTATCCCGATCTTCCAGACGACACGTTCGTATTGGCGAGGCAGGAAAACCTTGAAAGCATCCACCAGCACAATGCCTTTGCCGAAAGGTCCGGGACACTGGGCGATATTCGTTTGGAACTCGCAGGCGGAAAGCCCCCAAAACGCCGCCCCTCGCTGGAGGAATGGCTAGAGTCGGGAGTATAGCAGGGCTTTCGGGTTTCACATATTTGATAGAAGGTCCAGATCTTCTCGGTGAATGACCACGGAAGAAGTGGCCGTTTCCCAAACCTGGACCGCGAAGAGCGAGCAATTGGGACGTAAAACCCTTTCGTCCAGTTCCTTCCATATCCAAAGCGCGATGCGTTCGGCCGTCGGCTGTGGAACGACGTCGTTAAGGTAGGCGTGGTCCAGTCGCGTCAGGACGCTTTCGTTGACGAGTTTTTTAAGCTCCAGGAAGTCCATGACCATTCCTTCCTCGTCAGGTTTTCCTTCCACGGTTACCCGGAGCCTGTAGGTATGCCCATGAAGCGTTTCGCATTTTCCGTGGTACTGTTCGAGCCTGTGGGCGGCGTCGAAGGTGAATTCCTTGTACAAGAGCATGCTTGTCCCTCCTTGTCTTTGTGTAGGATGTGCAGGTGATATAAGTTTCCAGGTGCATTATAACCTTGACTGGACGAGGCATTGGCCCTGCCGATCTGACAAAAGGCGGAAATGCGCTTGCCGAAAACAGTGTTACGGTTTATTTTATTGGTAACACGTTTGTGTCGGGAGGGGTTCCC
>JAHDOX010000091.1 GCA_018434645.1 Synergistales bacterium
AAGTTTGACGGCGTATCCCGGGACGAAACTCGCCGCGTAGGCGACCATCGGTTCTATGGAGACATCTGATTTTCCCCCGAACCCTCCTCCGAGATAGGGGATGTGAACCCTGACCCTGGAAGCGGGGACTTTGAACATGTCGGCAAGTACATCACGGAGTACAAAGGGAGCCTGGTTGGACGCCCATATTTCGATTTCACCGTCCAGGCCGAAACGGCAGATCGCTCCGTGAGGTTCCAGTGCCACATGGTTGGAAAGAGGAAACTCGAACTCCTCTTCCACTATTACATCCGACTCCGCCCGAGCTTCGGATGAATTTCCCTTCCTGAGCTTGTAATGGTGAAAAACGTTCGTTCCAGGTATGGGGTGAACGGAATATTCCACGCGTCGATAGGAACCGTTTTTCTCATGAATGACAGGGGCACCGGGAGCTGCCGCCTCTACAGGATCTAAAACAAAAGGCAACTTTTCGTATTGGACCTTTACCGCCTTTGCAGCCGCTTCGGCCTGGTTTACTGTATCGGCCAGGACCACGGCCACCGCCTCCCCTGCATGGCGCACCTTGTCCACTGCTATAGGGGGCTGATCCCAAAGGCAGGTCCCAAAAAGCATTTCACAACCTTTTCCCGTAACGATCTTTTTCACGCCGGGCATCTTTTCCGCCTCGATGGTATCGATTTGAAGGATTTTGCCGTGGGGAATTCCAGCCCTCACCACCTTTGCGTGAAGCATTCGGGGAAGTGAAATGTCCGCGACGTAGCACGCCCTGCCAACGACTTTGTCCACCGCATCCACTCTTTGGACCTTTTGCCCAACATACCGTTGCTTCATCCTTCGCTCCCCTTTCAATAAGTCTTTCGATTGAAACTTGTCTTATCCTTTTTCTTCTCGCCTGTAAGGCTTCAACAAACCAGCGGGGGATGCAGTCCTTCTTGACATGGTTGCAAGGGCGATGATCGTAATGAGATAAGGAATGACGAGAAACAGATGAAAAGGTATCTTGTACCAAATCCCCTGAAGCCTGAGCTGCAATCCGTCCAAAAATCCGAAAAGCAAGGCTCCTCCGGCTCCTTTTATCGGGTTCCAGTTACCGAAAATAACCATGGCTATGCAAACCCAGCCCCTGCCTCCCACTACCTCTATGAGAAACATGTTCTGGTGGGCGAGTGTGAGAAAGGCGCCTCCGATGCCCATCAAGGCCCCACCTGCGGCGAGACAGAGGGTTCTTACGAGATTTACGTTGATGCCTACCGTATCGGCCGCCAGCGGGTTCTCCCCCACCGTCCTGATAACCAGGCCCCAGGAAGTTTTAAACAGAAGCACCCAGATGATCGGTATTAGTAAAAAAGCGATATAAACCAGGCTGTATTGGTTGAAAAACGCCTTTCCGACTACGGGTAAATTGGACAATAAGGGTATCGCCAACGGCGAGAAGGGTTTGACCGTGGGAGGGGAAACGGGTGAACCCACGGAAAGTCTGTAGATGAACATGGCAAGCCCCGTCGACAAGAGTGTTATGCCGAGTCCGGAAACATGCTGTGAAAGTCCCAGAATCACGCTTAGAAAGGCCATCAGAAGGGACAAAAGTATACCGACCAATGCCGCCGCAAGGACCCCCAGCCATAGAGAACCCGTGTGAAGAGTGGTAAGAAAACCCGTCATGGCGCCCATGAGCATTATCCCCTCGATGCCAAGGTTCAAAACACCTGAACGTTCCGCAATGATCTCGCCCATGGTTCCGAAAATTATAGGCGTCGCCATGCGTATCATGGCTCCCAAAAGCCCGGCCAGAAATGTAAGGTTGAAAATCTGTTCCATCAGTCCCTCACCACCCTTATGCGGTACTCGGTAAAAAGAAGGGCTATAAGCATTACCAGAAGTGCCATGGCCTGAATGACATCGGCTATGTAGGTGGGGACACCTGTCATGCGGCTCATGGATTGGGCGCCCACAATCACCGTACTGAAGAAAAAGGCGGAAAGCGCCGTTCCCACCGGGTGAAGCCGCCCCAGCATGGCGATGACTATTCCCGAGTAACCGAAGCCAGGAGAGATGTCCATAAGTAGATGGAAATGTATTCCCGCCACTTCCCCCACGCCTGCCATACCCGCAAGTCCGCCGGAGATCAGGGCCGTCTTGAAAATAACGGAATTTACGTTGATTCCGCCAAAGGCCGCGGCCCTGGCGTTGGCTCCTACCGCCCGAGACTGAAAACCCAATTCGGTTTTGCTGTTTATAAACCAGACGACCAGCACCGCAATTGCGGCCAGCAAAATACCCAAATGGAAACGGGAGCGTGAAAGAAGAACGGGAAAATGTGCCGCCTGCGCAATGGCAGCCGACCTGGGCCAACTGGACCCGGGCATCTGCATGGGACCGAACAGCAGAAAACCCATTATGTGCCACATCACATAATTCAGCAGCAAGGACGAAACGACATCGTCCACCTTGAGCTTGTTTTTCAGGAAGGCAGGGATCGTGGCCCAGGCTCCTCCGGCCAGAAAACCCGCCAGGCAGATCAGGAATATGAGCACAAAAGCCGGAAGAGGCGGTGCGTTTATACCCACCCAGGCCGCTGCTATAGCTCCTGCCAGAAGCTGACCTTCCGCCCCGATATTCCAGAATTTCGCCCTGAAGGCGAAAGCAACTGCAAGCCCCGTAAAGGTCAACGGGGCAGCATGGGTAAACGTCTCCAGGAGATTGTATCTGGTGCCGAGCGCGCCTTTGAACAGGGAATAAAACGAAAGCCAGAGCTCTCCGCCCGCGAAAAGAATGGGAATTGCCGAAAGCACCAGCGTCACCAATATGGCCCCAATCGGCAGAAGCACCTGTATCCACCCGGAAAGGGGAGGTCTCTTTGTCATTATCAGGCGCATTTTTCTTTCACTCCGCTCATCCAAAGGCTAATTTGTTCTATCGACGCCTCCCGGCGACCGACCATCCCCATTATTACGCCTTCGAACATCACGGCTATGCGGTCACTGAGCATGAAAATCTCGTCCAGATCTTCCGAAATGAGCAAGACTGCGGAACCGGCGTCCCTGGCTTCGAGAATGCGTCGGTGGACATATTCGGCGGCACCTACATCCAATCCCCGTGTTGGCTGGGCTGCAACTATGATTCTCGGCGAGGCTGAAAGCACCCTGGCAAGAATGATCTTTTGCAGGTTCCCTCCCGACAAGGTTCTGGCAATGGCCCCTGGCCCTGCCGTTTTTATGGAAAAGTCCTCTATGAGCTTTTCGGCATGCCTCCTTAGGGCGCGGTAGTCTATAGTCCAGCCTTTTTTGAATTTGGTGTGATTTTCGAGGGCAAGGTTTTCCTCGACGGTCAGGTCCAGGATTAGCCCAGTGGTCATCCTGTCTTCAGGTATCCTGCCGATGCCCGATTCTATCGCTGCTTTCGGACTCCCGAAGGGAAGCGGCTGGTCGCCGATCATGACGGAACCCTGCAGTAGTTCCCGAAAACCGAACAAGACCTCGGCAAGTTCTTTTTGTCCGTTCCCGGAAACCCCGGCAAGAGCAGTTATCTCTCCTGCATGCAGGGTCAGCGATAAATCCTTGACGGCAACGACTCCCTTGTCGTTTTTGACGGTGAGTCCTGAAACCTGAAGAAGAGGGGCTCCTGTTTTTCGGGAAGGGCTGTAAGGCTGTTTCGTCAGTTCGTGGCCTACCATGAGGTTGGCCAATTCTTTTTCCGAGGTTTCGGAGGTCTTTCTCTCTGCTACAACCTTTCCCCTTGCCAGGACCACGACCCTGTCGGAAATTTCCATAACCTCGTTAAGCTTGTGGGATATGAAGACTACCGAGCGGCCTTCTGCGGCGAAAGTCCGGAGGGTGGCAAAAAGTTCCTTCGTTTCCAGCGGAGCCAGCACAGCTGTTGGTTCATCGAGGATCAGTATCGATGCGTCACGGTACAATGCCTTTAGTATCTCCACTTTTTGCTGGCTTCCTACAGGAAGAGTCCATACGAAAGCGTCAGGATCCACGTGAAGCCCGAAACGGTTCTGAAGTTCGAGCAGTTTCCGCTTCGCAGCCGCCGTATCGAGAAAAAACTTTCCCCTGAAGCTTCCTACAACGATATTTTCCAGCACAGTCTGGGATGGGACAAGGGAAAAATGTTGATGCACCATTCCCACGCCGTTTTCTATCGCGTCGTGAGGAGATGAAAAGGCGACCTTCTCCCCCCTCACCAGAATCTGACCGCTATCGGCGGTATAATATCCGAAGAGGATATTCATCAGCGTTGTTTTTCCTGCCCCGTTTTCGCCGAGCAGGGCACATATTTCACCCTCATAAAGCCGTAAGTCCACATTGTTGTTGGCCACCACGTCGAGAAACGTCTTGGTAATGGAGTGCATTTCGACAACTGGTTTTTTTGGTGAAATTACCGACATGCTCTTTTACTCCCCCTCTCTTCGGAAAGGCCAGGAAACGGAAGGACATCGTTTCGACTTCGGCTCTGCTGCCATAAGCTTTAACACTGCGTAGCGGCATCGAGCATACGGATCCGGGGTTATCGGGAGAAAAGAGGAAGGAGATCCCCCGTTTCACACAGCCTTGTGAAACACTGTTGATTCTGTTCGGCCTGAAGTCGGAGCCAGTGTGCTTTTTGAAATCGCCGGCTTCGACCTGGTGATGTCGAAGCCGGCGTATGCGGCTTTGCGAAAATTTCGTACGGTTCGATACTTGAGAAACAGAAGAAAAGGACTACGCTCAGTCTGACTTAAGCTCTGCTTCCACTATTGGAACCTCGAACTCACCGTTTCGGATTTTATTCTCCAGTTCCCTTACTTCCTGAATGACTTCCCCGGGCAGCTTGTTTTCGAATTCGTGGAAGGGAGCGAGGCTGGCACCGCCTTTAGCCATCATGCTCCATTCACGGAGGTCCTGGGCTTTCCATTCACCGTTTCTGACTGCATCGATACTATAACGAACTGTCGGATACATGTTCCACACTGGACCTGTGACCACCACTTCGGGAGCGAGCTCATGCTGGTCCACCATGTTTCCAAAAGCCAATACTCCGTGCTCCTTGCAGGCTTCAAACACACCGAAACGTTCGGCAAAAATCAGGTCAGCGCCAGCTTCGATCTGGGCTATCGCAGCCTCCTTGGCTTTCGGGGGATCGAACCAGCTCCCGATATAGGATATCTTTACTTTCACGTCGGGGTTTACGGAAAGGGCACCCAATTTGAAGGCATTCACGAGACGGTTTACCTCGGCGATGGGAAAGGCGGCAACAATGCCAAGTACGTTGCTTTTTGTCATTCTTCCGGCAATTACACCACAGAGATAGGAAGGTTCATGAATCCAGTTGTCGAAGACGGAATAGTTTGGTTCCTGGGGTCCGAACTCGCCGCCGAAAGCAAAGGCGACCTCCGGGTAATCCTTGGCCACCCTTCTGGAGGGTTCCTCGCCCGCCAGGAAGGCGTCTCCCACGATCAGGTGAAAACCACGTTCCGCATATTCACGCTGTACCCTTTCAAAGTCCGCTGCTCCTACTTTTTCGACAAACTCGTAGGT
>JAHDOX010000143.1 GCA_018434645.1 Synergistales bacterium
GTTATGACGCAGCGCGGCATGAGGATCAGGCTTACCTGCTCCATGTCGATGGCCTTTTGCTTCTCGTCGTAATCGACCATTTTGAGGACGATGTAAAGGTATTCCCCGTGGTCCTCGATCTTGGGCCGCTGGTCGGTATTGCAGATATCCTCCAGGACGAGCGGGTGTATTCCGAAATGCTGCCCGAAGGATCCAAGCAGTTCCAGGTCATGAATACCGTCGACGTTGATCCACAGAAGCCTTTCATCGGAAAGCCTTTTCCTGCACGCGGCGGCGTCGTCTACCCTTTCGGCGGAGAACGTCTCTTCGTTATAAGCCATGACCGTTATTACCGTCTCTTCGGTCTTCTTTTCACCCACATGAACCAGCGTTCCCGGCGGGAGCCCCGGTTTTATGATGTTCTTTCTCCTGCGTCGTTTCATGGCTTTCATCCTTTACCCACCTTTTTACACCAGGTCGTCTACAGGTCGAAAACCGCCACCACCGGCGCGTGATCCGAGGGTTTTTCCCAGCTCCTCGGGCCGCGATCGACCCAGGCTTCCTTCGAGCTTTCCGCCACTTGCGGCGTCGCCAGCACGTGATCTATCCTCCAGCCTATGTTCCGCTCAAGTGAATTCTTGACCCTGTAATCCCAGAATGAAAACTCCCCCTCGCCGGGACGGTGCTTGCGAAAGACGTCCACCAGTCCCCAGTCAAGCAGGTTGCTGAAAGCCTTTTTCACGTCCTCGTGAAAACAGACATGGTCGCGCTTCCTCTCGGGACTGGTTACGTCCATATCGGTGGGGGCCACGTTGAGGTCTCCAACGATGACCAGCTTGTCCCCTGGGGAAAAGTTCCCGTCGAGATATTTCACGAGTCTATCGAAAAAGCGGAGCTTCATGGGGTAGTCGGGGTGGTCTATGCTTTTTCCCTGGGGGATATAAAGGTTTATGATATTCAGGTCGCCGAACCGTGCGTGTCCCATCCGCGTCGAGCCGTCGGGCTCCTCGCCGTCACCGAGGCCGAACCGTATCTCATCGGGAGGCACGAGCGAGGCCACGGCCACGCCATTGTAGCCTTTTTCGCCGGAGTAGGCTGTTTTATATCCCAGTTCGGCCAGATCCTCCACGGGGAAGTCCTCGTTTTTTACCTTCGTCTCCTGGAGACAGAGTATATCCACTCTGCTATCATGAAGCCATCGCTTGAGAATGTGCATCCTGCTTCGTATGGAATTGACGTTGAAGGTGGCTATCGTTAAACCTTTCATTACGGTCACCTGCTTTTTGTATTCGTTTTTCTCATTCTACTACAGGCGAAGCAGGGAAAGTTAAAAGGAGGAAGGACGGTGCAACCGACCAGGATGGCCTGGATATGGTTTTTTCTTTTGGTCTCGGTCTTTTTGCTGGGGACGGTGGGTTTTCAGTTGCTGCTCGACCTCGGCTTTATCGATGCCATATATTACACTGTCATAACCCTTGCGACGGTTGGATATGAAGCACCGCCCAACCTGACCGACACGGGAAAGCTTTTCGTCGCTTTTTTGGTCATTCTGGGAATAGGAACGGCAGGCTACGCCGTGAGCCAGGTAACCCGCTATTTCGTGGTGGACCGCCTGCTCTCTGCTCTCGGCAAAAGGAGGGATACCCGGGTGGACAAGATGGAAAAACACTGGATCGTATGCGGCCTCGGCAGGGTCGGCATGGAAGTGATGCAGCACCTTTTGAGGGACGACATCCCCTGCATGGCCCTGGAGATAGCCGAGCGCAAGGTCGCCTCGGCCCGGGAGCGGGGCTGGATCGTCCAGCAGGGAGATGCCAGGGACGAGGAAGTTCTCGAAAGCGCGGGTGTAAAACGTGCAAAAGGCCCTATAACCACCCTCACGGACGACTCCGACAACGTTTACGTGATCATCACGGCGAGGTCCCTCAACCCCGACCTGCGCGTGATAGCCAGGGCTTCCGACCGCAAATCCATGGGCGTTTTCTACAAGGCCGGCGCCGAAAAGGTGATCAACCCGGTAATGGCGGGAGCGGCGGCCATCGCCTGGGCCTCGGTAAAGCCCGCCGTGGCAAATTTCCTGGAGATCGTCAACATCTCCCGCGATCTGGACATCACCTTCGACTCCGTACCCTTGCATCCTGACAGCAAAATCGTCGGCCAGACCCTGGCGGAATCCCCCATCCGTTCCAGGTACAATGCCATGGTCATAGCCATAAAGAGGGCTTCGGGGCAATATATCTACAACCCTGGAGGTTCCCTCGTCCTCGAAAGGGGCGACGAGCTTATCCTCATCGTAGACAGGAACCGCATGGTGGAACTCAGAAGGGAGCTCGCCGGCCCCTGAATTCAAAAAGGTAAAAGGGGCTTCACTCCTCCACCGGGCTCGAAACCATCCTGAACACCACCAGGGTAACAGCCAGGGCTATGGCTATGTTTGCCGCCGCCGGCAGGCCAAGCGCCACGCCCACGTACCCGGATGCGGCTCCCAAAGCCGCCAGCAGGGCGTAGGGGATCTGGCTGTTTACGTGGTCCATGTGGTCCGATCCGGTGAACATGGAGGACATGATCGTCGTATCCGATATGGGGCTCGAGTGGTCGCCCCACACGGCCCCGGCGAAGACGGCCCCGATGGTGTGAATCATGGAAGTCATGGGGTCGATGCCCGCGCCTGCCGAGATTGTGTGCACCAGCGGGACAACGATGGGCATCAAAACGGCCATGGTTCCATAGGACGTCCCCGTGCAAAAGGCTACGACGGCGCCCGTAACGAAAGTTATAAGCGGAACCCAGCCGGGCGAAAGCACTTCACGGGTCAAGGAGACGATGTAACCCGCCGTTTGTACCTGTTTCACCATGGACCCTATGCCCCATGCGAAGATCAAAATCAGCGTGCCATAGAATATGGAGCGCATACCCTCCATGTAACCCTTGAACAGGCTCCCCCAGGTGGAGATCCCCTGGACGCGGTAAAGCACCAGCGTCAAAAACACCGACCCGAACGCGCCGTATACAAGCGCCTTGGAGCTGCTGCCCTCGCCTATGGCCGTGGCGATGCCTGCAGAAGGCCAGCCGCCGGTAACCAGAAGCAGCAGAAATATCAAAGACACCAGAGAAAGCAGCGGAAAGGCGAAGTTGACGAGCCTCCTGGGCGTTTCAGGCGCGGGGCCTTCTTCCACCTGGTTCGGGTTGATCAAGGGTTTCGCGTCGTCGCGGAGTATCTTTCCCTCTTTCCTTGCACGTCGTTCCGCGGCGAGCATGGGTCCGAAATCCCGCCCGGACAGCACCACGAAGGTAAGCAGCACCAGGGCGGCGATATTGTACAAGATGAACGGAATGGACTTGAGATAGGTAACGTAGGGAGAAAGGCCTATGCCCAGGTCGTTGAACTGCGTCCCGATCTGGCCCACCATGTAGGCTATCCAGGATGAGATCCCGGCGATACAGGCTACGGGAGCCGCCGTGGAGTCGACGATGTAGGAGAGTTTCTCCTTGGAGATGCGGTATTTCTCCGTGATGGGGCTCATGGTGGTGCCCACCACGAGGGTGTTGACATAGTCCTCGAAGAAAATCAGAAAACCGGCGACCTCCGTAAAGGCCATGGCGCTTTTCGCGCTGGTTATTTTTTTGGTGATCCACTGGACGACGGCGTCTATCCCGCCGCCTGTTTTCATTATCCCTACCAGGCCCCCCATGGTGAGGCTGGTGAGTACTATCCTTGCCGACCAGGGGTCCCCGAGGTTGGTCCAGAGGGCTTCCACAGCCTTGCCGAAACCCGTTACGGGATTCCATCCGGTTAGCATGGTCCCGGCAAGCCATATTCCGAGAAAAAGGGATGGAACTACTTCCCTGGTTACAATGCAAAGGGCTATCGCTATCAACGGGGGCAAAAGCGACAAGACCCCGAAGGCCGGTCCCGCTTCATCGGCCGCAAGGGCCGCTTCGCCTGAAATCAGCGTTACCGCGACGGCTGTCGCTGCCATCACCAGGTTCCTGACTATCTCTTTTTTCATCGGGCGTTCCCTCCAGGGACGGATTTTGTTCTTTACGAGCCCGTGGGGGAACGCCCTTGATATTCCTAAACGCTGCCTAAGGGCCTTCCCCGCGTTTTTCGATAAGTCCGTCTATGTGACGGCAAAGCGTTTTTTCGGCTCTCACCGGGTCGTTTTTCATGACGGCTTCCGCTATGTCAGCCAGTTCACCGGCAAAACTTGCGCGATGCCCGGTTGAAAGGTCCGTCTCGACGTAGCGGTCGAGAAGGACCTCGTCGATGGCCTTCAATATTTCGTTTCCGGCGGCCTTCGAGAGAATGCCAAACACATCCCTGTATTCTTCAGCCGAAAGATCCGGGGCATTGCGCGCTTCTTCCAGTCTCTCCCGCAAGTTCTCGAGGTCTTTCCCGCCTTGGCGGGACCCTTTTTCGGCCGCAAGCCGTACGATCCAGCTTTCCACGGCTTTTCTGGCCACTAGGAGGTCCGTCGCGTTTTCTTCCGGGGAATAGATGCTCTTCAGAAGATTGTCGACAAAAGCCACCTGTTCCCTGGCCGCCGAAAGCTCGGTGAGTCTCGTTGAGCCCAGGTCCGTGAGCACACGACCCTGAAACCCCACGCGAGTGGTAAGGCCGCGCCGGTCAAGCTCCCGGAGGAGTCTTCCCACCGTTGCTTCGCTTGCCGAAAACCCCTCGGCAAGCAGACGGTCACGGACGGTCCCGGCTCCGACTGGGCCTTCCGCTTCATCAAGAAGCTCCAGTACGACGCGTTCCTGTTCCGTTGTCGATTGATTCACCGACGTTGCCTCCGGCAGAATGTTACGACCGAAGGCAGGTCATCTTTGATGAGCGACTCACAAGACAAAGCATACCCTCCCCCGGGCTCTTTTGTCAACACGGTGTTTATCTCCACCACCAGACGTCATCGTCCAAGCCGTCAGTGACCCTGTAGATGGCTCCCTTCTTCCTGTCCCAGGCATAAGGCCCCATACCGGAAGCTGGAACGCCCGAATTGTCGAGAAAGGTCATCCCCATTGCAAGCGCCCAATCGGCGGAAACGGAAAATCTCACCGGTCTGGCGAAGGGCAGGTTGCCCACCAATTCGCCCGCGGGCCAGCCGCCCATGGGGGAAAGGCCCGTCAGCTCGTCCAGTCTGGCCACGATGGACGCGTATTCCACAGGGGCCTCGCGCATGGCAATGTGGGCAGCCCGCGAGGACCTTCTCAAACCGGCCATAAGCTCTCTCGCCAACCAGGGCGCCCCCTCTTCATCAAGCTCCAAAAGGCCCATGACTGCGTAGTAAACCGCGTCGAAAGCCGCAAGGGGCTTGGGAATCAAAGCCGGGTACCAGAAACCGGAAACGTCCTCCCATCTCGACGTGTCGCCCCGGGGGAAAAGTATCTCAATGAGCTTTAGCGAATCGGCCGCCCTTTGCCGGTGAGGCGTCGAGGAACCAACGATTGACCTCCATAACCCGAGGCCGTCGAGGTCGCCGGCCTCGCTCAAAAGGGCTTCTTTAAGTTCTCCTGCTTCCGGCATCGACCTTTCTTTCTTGCCGTAAAGCTCGACCAGCTCCTCGTAGGTCCAGGCGCCTGCAGGCGTCATACCGAGAGCAAAAAAGAAGGCTGCGGCAAGGATCAAAACCAGCGCAGGAAAACGACCCGTCACGCCGCATTTAAAAATCCTTTTCATGACTTTTCACCTCCTCGTGCTTGCCTTTATCTGCTTGCAAATTTACCTGTTTTTTACCCCACAGCTGCCAAAGGGCTACCGGATCGTGTACTGTATTGTGACCACGGCCTTTATGGCCTTTTCAATGGTGGACGTGTCATACATTCCGTAGTCCTCCACATCGGTGGAAAAGGGCTGTGTTATCTGGAAGACGCCCTGGCTCGCGGAGCGCAGCGCTCCTACGCTGCCCCCGCTTCCTTCTGCAAGCTGCAGCGCCCTTTGACCCGCGTTTTTCGTGGCCTCTCCAAGAAGTTCTATCTTGGCTTCCTCCAGGCGGCTGTAAAAATACTGCGGGGCGTAGGCAAAAAATTCCACGCCCTCTCCCAGAAGCCGTGACGAAGAGCGGGCAAGTTCGGCCACGAGCTGCACGTCCCTCGATCCAAGGGTCACCGTCTGGCGCAGCTCGTAGTGGTCTATCTCGTTTGTCTCGAAGCCTTCCGTGGTCCTCTTGTACCGCGGCATTGTAACAACTCCGGAAAGGGCGAGATTTTTTGGAGCTACACCATGTTCCTCGAAATAGGCGATGACTTTTTCCCTGTCCTGTTCAAGTTTCTTCGAGGCCTCAACAAGCTCCGGGGCTCTTACGGTTATCTGTCCGGACCATGTAGCCACGTCGGAGGTCACCTGTTTCTGGGCAAACCCCTTGACGGTGATGGTCTGGTTAGCCAGCTTGACTTTTTCCACCGTCCCGGAAAGGACAAAGGCGGAAACCACCATCCCTGCAGCCAGGAATAAACACAGAAAAAACAATCCAACTGTTATGCCGCTGTACTTTCTGTCCATTTTCAGCCTTCCCTTCTCCACTTTTCCCCTCAGGACCTGCCGCCGCTTCCCCTTGCAAAGCGTCTCCTGTAAAGGGCAATCAGTCTCGCGAGGGCTGCCTTCGCATCGTCACGGCCCGGGATATTCTCTATGTCCTTTCGAGACGATTCGACCGCTTCCTGCGGTACCGGGGGGAGACTTTGTATTTTCCCCTTGGCCCTTGGTGTGCGTTTTACGGGAATCCTGCCCACCCTTGCCTTTACTGAAGCCAGTTCCACGCCCCACCTTTTTTCTATGGTCCTTGTCACGGACCCGGCCCGCATGGAAATTTCCTGGGCGTAGGCAGGGGTTGAAGCCACAACTATCAGGACGTTTTTTTCCACCGACTCCGGGGCCGTGTGGCGGGCTATTTTTTCTCCCACCACCTCGGACCAGGCGGAGGCAATGGCCGCGAGGGCAAGACCCTTTCTTACCTCCGGCGTCAACGCCCCTTCCATCACCGACGATGCGGGCCTCAGGGCCTGTTTTTCGTCATTCTTCCAGCGTCTCACCGGAGGAATTCCCCCCTTTTCTTCTGCTGCGTTCGAGAGCAACCCACAGAATCTGCAAATCCGAGGGCGTAACGCCCGAAATACGCCCCGCCTGGGCAAGCGTGGCAGGCCGCATCTTTTTGAGCTTCTGCCGGCTTTCAGAAAGCAGCCCCGGTACCGAATCGTAGTCAAAGCCCGGCGGCAAGAGGACCCTTTCCATCTTGTTCATCCTCTCCACCTGGTTTTTCTGTCTTTCTATGTACCCCTTATATTTTATCTTTACAGCGACGGCCCCGCTAATTTCCTCGTCGATCGGTTCGGGAGGCGGGTCAAGTTCCGCCAAAAGATCCCAGGTCACTTCCGGGCGCCTCAGAAGTTCGGCGGCCTTGACGGGTTCTTTTATGGGCGATGACCCGGCCGCCGTCAAAAGTGCGTTGGTCTTTTCACCCGGATGTATAACCCTTTCCTCCAGGCGCTTCAATTCGTCTTCCATGGCCTTCCAGCGCCTTTGAAGTTCCACCCAGCGCTCGTCGTCTATAAGGCCCAGCCTGCGTCCTATCGGAGCGAGACGCCTGTCGGCGTTGTCGTGACGCAGAAGAAGCCTGAACTCGCAGCGACTTGTCAGCATCCTGTAGGGCTCTTCGGTCCCCCTGGTAACGAGGTCGTCAACCAAAACGCCTGCGTAGGCCTGCGACCTTTCGAGCACCAGCGGCGCTTCGCCGCGGCGGCGCAATACGGCGTTTATACCCGCCAATATCCCCTGGGCACCGGCTTCCTCGTACCCGGAGGTCCCGTTGATCTGCCCGGCGCAAAATAGCCCCTCCACTATTTTCGACTCAAGCCATGGATGAAGCTGCGTAGGTGGAAGATAGTCATACTCTATGGCGTAGCCTGGCCTCATTATCCATGCCCTGCCGCAGCCCGGAAGGGACCGCACCATTTTTACCTGGGCGTCGAAGGGAAGGCTGGTGGTAAAGTTCTGCATGTAGATTTCCGCGCTCTCCCGTGCCACCGGTTCCAGAAAAATCATATGGCTCGTCTTGTCGGGAAACCTGACCACCTTGTCCTCTATGGAGGGGCAGTAGCGCGGCCCCACTCCCTTTATGACCCCCGTGAAAAGGGGCGACCTGTCGAGGTTGGCCCTTATTATGTCGTGAGTTTCCTCCGTGCTTCTGGTCAGGTAGCAGGCAAACCCTTCGTATCGTTTCTTCTGTCCCCAGTGGCTGAACCTCAAGGGTTCGGGATCGCTCTCCTGCAGGTCCAGGCTCTTCCAGTCCACCGTCTTTGCGTGAATTCGGGGAGTGGTCCCGGTCTTGAGCCTTCCCGTTTCAAGACCGGCCTCCTTCAGGGACATGGTCAGCTCCGTGGCCGCCATCTGGCCAAGAGGCCCCGACGGAAAGGAGGCGGTACCTATAAAAACCTTTCCTCCCAGATAGGTTCCCGTGGTCAGTATTACGCAAGGCGCCTCGTAGACGGTTCCCAACTGCGTCCTGACGCCCCTCGCCCTTCCTTTTTCCACCCACAGGTCCGTCACCTGTTCCTGCCTGAGGTAAAGGTTCGGCTGTACTTCACATGCCTTTTTGTACCACCTGTGATATGCCCCGAGGTCACACTGTGCCCTCAGGGTCCTTACAGCCGGTCCCTTCGATGTATTGAGCCAGCGTATGTGTAAAGTGGTGGCGTCGGTGGCGCGCGCCTGCTCCCCGCCCAGGGCGTCTATCTCCCTGGTCAGGTGCCCCTTGGCGGGCCCTCCTATGGACGGGTTGCAAGCCATCAAAGCCATATTGTCCAGGTAGAGGTTTAGAAGGAGCGTTTTCTCCCCCATTCTCGAAGCCGCCAGGGCTGCCTCGCAACCTGCATGTCCTGCCCCCACCACTATGATGTCGAATTTGTTTTCATCATTTTTCATCGTGGCTTTTTCATCCCCCGCCTGATAATACCTTTCCGTTTTCCACCCTCCACACCGTCCCGGGCCATACGGGCGTGCAATCTTCGGCGGTGGTTACGAAGGACTGCCATTTTCTTTCCATTAGAACTTCAATCATTTTCTTTCTTCCTTCCGTGTCCAGTTCCGCCATTACCTCGTCCAGAAGGAGCAGGGGTTTCCGTCTCGTCTTTCTTTCCACTGCCCACCCCGCCGCTATCATAAGCGCCACCGCGGCTCGCCTCCTGTGTCCCCTGCTGAGACTTTCTGCCGCCTGACGCCCTCCGCTGGTAATTTCCAGGTCGTCCCTGTGGGGACCAACCAGACAAACGCCCAGCATGCTTTCTTTTTCCCCGTACCTTCTGACA
>JAHDOX010000065.1 GCA_018434645.1 Synergistales bacterium
ATTTCCTTGTGCATGTAATGGGCGAAACCGCCCTTTTCTGCCATGGCCACGTTCCATTCGACGATGTCCACCGGCTTTTCAAGGAGCTTTCCCTCTTCGTCCCAGACGCGAAAACCCCCTGGTGTAAGTTCGGCCACTTCCCCTTCGTCAAGATAGACAGCCTTGCGTGTATAGGGAAGAAAGGCGGGGATGTCGGAGGCACAGAACATCTCGTTTTGGCCGACCCCCAAGACAAGCGGGGAACCCTTTCGAAAACAGTATATGCGGTCTGCGCAGTCCTGCTGGATAATGGCGATGGCAAAGGAACCCCTCATTTTTTCCTGGAGAGCCTTTATGGTGTCCACCATGTCACCGTTTTTGCTGAAATATTTCGCCAGAAGGTGGACGATTACCTCCGTGTCCGTTTCGGAGACGAACTTCGCTCCATCCTGTTCGAGTTCTTCCTTTATCTCCAGATAGTTTTCTATGATCCCGTTGTGAACCAGCGCGAAGCGACGGCTGCCGTCGCTGTGCGGGTGGGCATTGGCGACGGTCACCCCGCCGTGGGTCGCCCACCGGGTATGCCCTATCCCCCGGGTCGCCCGGGGTTTCCTCTTTTCCAGCATCTCTCCAAGATCGGCTACCTTTCCGACCTCCTTGTAAATTTCGATTTGACCGTTTACACCCAGGGCCATTCCGGCCGAATCGTAGCCACGATATTCAAGTCGCTTCAGGCTGTCGAGAATGACATCGGAAGCGTTCTTCATGCCGATATATCCAACTATTCCGCACATGATGCGGTTTCAGCACTCCTTTCATGCATTGACAGGGAATGACCGTTCGTTTGTGCCGGGGATCGCTCTCCGGTTTTGAGAAACGGCTTTCCTTTGGGCTGATTCCCGCAGCCCCCGGGACATCCGCCGAAAACTCGATAATCCCGGACCTCGTCGACTGGGATGTTTCCCCAGTCCGGGCGCTAGCGTACGTCCGCAGTTCTTTTTAGGGCTTATCAAGAGTACTCTCCGGCCCATCACCTCCCTTTCGCATAAAGGTCCAGCTCTTCTTCGATGATCGCCCTGAGGTCGTCCTGCTCCAGAGCAAGGGCTACCGTTGCACGGATCCAGCTTTCCCTCGTTCCGCAGTCGTAACGACGGCCCGAATAGACATATCCCCACAGGGGCTGATCGACAAGAGCGGATTTCATCGCGTCGGTAAGCTGGTATTCTCCCCCGGCTCCCTTTTCGAGGTTTCTGAGGTGCCTGAAAATATCCGGCATCAGGACGTACCTGCCCATAATGGCATATTCGCTGGGTGCTTTTTCGGGTTCGGGCTTTTCCACCAGATCGCGAACAGCGAAAAGTCTCGGGTCACCGGTGGGTTCGACGTCTACGATGCCGTACCTCGACGTCTGTTGACGGGGGACTTTTTCGAGCGCTACCACGTTGCCGCCATACGTTTCGTGAATGCGCACCAGCTGGGCCAGAACGGGCGGCGTGCCCTCGCCTGTAATCATTACGTCATCAGGCAAAATGACGCCGAAGGGCCCGTGTTTGCAAAGGGCTTCGCCGCATAAAACGGCATGGCCAAGACCAATTGGTTCGGCTTGCCTTACCGAAAGGACCCTGGCTTTTCCCGCGATGGACTTGACCAGTTCCGCAAGTTCCTTCTTCCCTCTTTCTGCAAGTGTCCGTTCAAGATCCAGCGAACGGTCGAAGTAGTCTTCTATGGACTGTTTCCCCCTGCTGGTAACGAGGACTACGTCGCTGCACCCCGAGGCCACGGCTTCATCGACCCCGTAATGGATGAGCGGCCTGTCTATGAGGGGCACCATTTCCTTGGGTATGTCCTTGGTTGCCGGCAAAAAACGCGTGCCCATTCCGGCAACGGGGAAAAGGCATTTCTCGACGGGCCGACCTTTCGTACTTGTCACATTACCACGCTCCTTTCGTCCCGGTTGATCGAGTTTCAGTTATCGCCGGCCTGGACTACGGCGTCGACTATCCTAACCACAGTTTCTTCTATGACTGCGGGGTTTTTCGTCTCGACGAGGACACGGATCATCGGCTCTGTACCGGAAGGCCTCACGAGAATCCGTCCTTCATCTCCCAAAAAACGTTCTACCTCTTCTATAACGCTTTTAAGCCCAGGGTCTTTCATTACTGCTTCCTTCTGCCGGACCGGAATATTTTTCAGTATCTGCGGGTAGCGTTTGAAACGGTCCACCAGCGAATCGATATCCTCCCCGAGTTCCCCGCAGGCTCTCAGAAAGGAAAGGGCCGTACACAAGCCGTCTCCGGTGGAAACGAATTCGCTCAGAATTATGTGTCCCGACTGTTCTCCCCCGAGGCGGGAGCCGGTATCGCGCATCTTGTCCAGGACGTACCTGTCCCCTACAGGACACCGATACACCGGGACTTCCAGGACTTTCAGGTGGTCCTCCAGGGCGAGGTTGCTCATAACCGTAGCTACAACTCCGCTGCCGAGGGTTTCCCGTGCTTTAAGCCATCTCGTTATAACCCAAAGCAGGATATCTCCGTCGAGCTGTCTTCCCTTGCCGTCTACGCAAAGCACCCTGTCGGCGTCCCCGTCAAAGGCTATACCCAGATCATAATCACCGCTTTTAACCCGGAGGGAAAGGTTTTCCAGGTGCATGACGCCCGATCTTTCGTTTATGTTCATCCCGTCCGGTTCAGCACCTGTGAAATCGGCCGGACAACCCAGTTCATTGAAGAGTATTTTTGCGGGTACAGACGCCGCTCCGTTGGCACAGTCGACGAGAATTTTAAGGCCCGCCCCGGCTCCGGCTCCCATTGTTTCGGCCAGCCACCTGGCGTAGTCCGCGCATGCCGAAAAGTCGTTTTCAACGGTTCCGATGGCACCCCCGGTGGGTCTCCAGTCGTCGTTGAGGCTGTCACCGAGGTACTCTTCTATTTCGGCTTCTTCTTCGTCGCGAAGCTTGAAACCCTGGCCGTTCAAAAACTTTACACCGTTATATTCCGGAGGATTGTGGGACGCACTTACCATGGCTCCTCCCGTGCAGCCTTTTTTTATTATGACATGGCTCAGTCCGGGCGTCGGGAGCACCCCAAGGTCCAGAACTTCGGCTCCGGCGGAGGTAAACCCCGACACCAGGGCCGATTCGAGCATCACGCCCGACCTCCTGGTGTCCCTTGCCACCGCGATAAGCGGTTTGGGAAAGCCCCCTCTTTCGATTAGCCAGAGCACGAAGGCCCGTCCCAGTCGAAGGACCATTTCGGGCGTCATAAGTCCCCTGTTTGCCACGTCCCTGACTCCGTCGGTACCGAAGAGGCACCTGATATTCATGTCGATTTCGTTGATCATCGGGTTCACCCTTCCGAAGAGAACCGGTCACTCCGTTTCGGCAAATACAGTAACATGAGCCGGCTCAACCCTTATGATTTTCACCTGTCGGCTTGCCGTCGTGTACTGCAGGGGTACACGCAGGCTCCTGGAAACGATGTTCGTTACGTCCACGAAGAGTTCCACCGGCGGACCGTTTCCCTCAAGCTCGTCCAGAACGGACGGCGGTCCGTTTACTAAGACCTCCGCCGCAACCGGCTCGACCCTCCATGAGGGGTATATGCTTCGTCCCCTGATCTCGATGGGTACGTCCTTGTACATCCTCTCGACTTGTCGCGACAACAAAAGCACCCTTACCCTTACAGTTGAGGGCTGGATACCCGAAATTCCCGACACGCCTTCTTCGGATACATTGACCTGAAAGACCGCGTCTTCCGTAATGCCTTCTATATCCACAGGAGGGAGAACAATTTCCCTGATCCTGTCCAGAACATCCACAGGAGCCTCCACCACGACTTCCGGAGGGTCAACAGAAACACCCTGCACCTCGTAATCCTTGTGCGGTTCTCCTTCCAGTGTAATTTCCACGGGTACTTTCTTTCTTGGAATCCCCCGAACGAGAACGTAATCCATCTGTACTTCTGCAGGATCAACAGTCACGTCCATGAAATCTTCCGGCTTCTCACCCCACGTCGGGCGCAGGGTAATGCTTTCAGACTCCAGCAGTTCATCCAAGGTCGGGCGCAGGAAAACCCTTTCGATTTCCTCCAGTTTGCTGTCGGGGCCTTTGATCGCTACCGTTTCGGGCATCAGCCTGACATTTTCAAGCCTGTACCCCGGCGGAAGACCGCCTTTAACCTGTACCTCGACGGGGACTTCCTTCGCTGAAGTCCTGGCCAGCCTGACCTCTATATTGGAAGGTTTTATGTCTATAAGGCGAACTCCCGACGGCAGTATCGCTCTCACCGGTCTGACGTGTCTGCCGGTCTCCAGCCCTTTCAAATCCACCTGGCAGGCGATAGATTCCAGGGATTTGCCGGAAAGCACGTCCCTGGGAGCGGCGATCTGGACGTCTACGGTGCGGATATCACTGCTTATGGACATATCGGCCGGCACGTTCAGGTACTCTACGGGCAACGTGACCGTCCGCACCACTTCTGTGGTCCGTTCCGCCGCGACATAATACCAGACCAGAAAGGCCACGATCACCGAAACCACCTTGAGAAAGGTTCTTGAAGAAAGAAGGCTGTCAAGACTTTTTATCATTTTCTTCCTCCGGCTCGCTGGACCAGAGCATCCGCAGGTCTTTCTGCAGGTTGTCCAGAACGGATCGACTCGTGGCGGTCGCCGAAAAATAGTGGAGCAAAAGACGCCTTATCTGGTTTTCTTTTAGTTGCCTCGAAAGGTGGCCATTGATGGCCAGGGCCACTTCGCCGCGTTCCTCGGAAACCACGAGAGCCATGGCGTCGGAGACCTCGGTTATACCAAGGGCGGCCCTGTGGCGCGTTCCGATCCAGCGGGACAGGTCGCTGTTTTCCGTGAGCGGAAGATAACACGCAGCGGCAAGGACCGTGGACTTGTCGATGATGGTCGCGCCGTCATGAAGCGGATTTCCCGGCCAGAAAATGGACACCAGCAACTCGTGGGTTATCGCTCCATGTATCTGTACCGCCGAGCGCCAGATATCCTTCAGGCCGGTGGTCCGCTGGAAGACCAGGATGGCCCCGATGCGCTGGCTTTGAAGGTAAAGCAGGGCCCGGGTGATTTCGTCGGAAAGCTGTGCCGCTCTTTCTTCTGCCTGCTTCCTCCGGAGGATGTTTCCCCTGCCCAGTTCTTCGAGCATCCTCCTTAGTTCGGGCTGAAAGACTATGGGTATGGCAATGATGATGACGCCCAGAAGTCTTCCGAGCATCCAGGAAAGCGCCTCCAGCTGGATTACCCTCGCTCCGGCAGCCAACAGCCCCAGGACCAGAAGTCCCTTGACGAGCTGCATCGCCCTGGTGTCCACCAGAAGAAGCAAAATCCTGTAAAAGATGAAGGCGATTATCGCTATGTCTATAAAATCCTGCCACCGTATGTTTTCAAGCATGACCGCCTTTTTCCGTCAGGGAAAGGCTTTTTGCGCCCTGCCGGAGGTCCTTTCTAGAGTATTTTAACATTCACGTAACCCGAAGTCGCCGCGGCAAGCATCGCCCCGTAGTCGGGCGCGAAGGCCAGTATATCCCCTGGCCTGAAGCTTTTGCCCGTATCTTCCACATCTATGGTCAGGTGATCGCTCGAGGATCCTATAATGGAGGCTCGCTCCAAAAGAGGCCTCAACCCCTCTGGCATCACGTCCTGGCGTCCCATGGCGACTATTACCCTCAGGCGTTCTCCCCTGTCCTCGAATACGGGGACCTTCCCGAAGGCGTCGGCGCCTATCTTGCCGATGGGTTTCGTGGGCTTGCGCCGGCACTCCACCACTTCCGCCCTTATTTCCACGGCGTTTTTGTTAAGGTATGGGATTTCCCTTTTACCCGTTACGTCGGTCCCGAGCAGAATGGCCTCTCC
>JAHDOX010000105.1 GCA_018434645.1 Synergistales bacterium
CCGAGGTACCAGTCCAGGGCCGAACCTTTCGAGACGCCCGGCGGCAAAATATCCAGGAAAGAATCCCCGGCCATGGTGATCGTGGCAAGTCCTTCGAGAACCTTTTCGAGGGCGCGTCTGGCTTTTTCAATCTCCGAGGGCGGCCCGTACACGATTCCCCTGAAATATTCCCCTTCCACACGAGGAGAAAGCAGTTCTTCCTTTACGGGAATGCCGATGGAGCGGAAATACTCTGCGACCTTGACATCCCTGGGCCTGCAGTACACCAGTTCGTCACCGAAAAGCTGGAACATGAGCGGCATGTCCCAGAGTCGATCCAGGGCCAGGGAAAGCACGTCCCCCGACAATTTGGACTCGTTGAAGACGACGCCGTTTTCTATTCCCATTACGCGCGCCCCGTCGTAGACGATGGCGGGACTGAGCGCCTTTATAGTGAGCGCATGAGGCACTGCCGCAGCCAGAATACGCCCCGTGGCGACGTGCATGGTCCAGCCTTTTGCCCTGAGAAGCTCACAGCTTTTTACCACCTCTTCGGGTATCCGGTCCCTGTGGGCCAGGGTCCCGTCGATATCGGTAACGATAATTTTCTCCTTCAGGCTAATCACCCCTTCTTCGCGAAGATCCTTACAACAGTATACCTCACGGCTTTGTCTAGTAAATTCGGACGGCTTTTTCCCCATTCCCGAAATACCGGGAACTATGATAATATTGTTTCAACTTCGAGTTATTTCAGGAGGTGTGGGGTGTGAAGAGAGTTTGTGTTCTGGGTGTTTTTCTTGTCCTGTTTGTTTCTTTTCTCGCAGGTCCCGCTTTTGCAGCTGATACCGTAAAAATAGGCTACCTGGCGGCACTTACGGGAGACTGGGCGGCCTATGGGCAGACGGAGCTGAAATCGGCTCAACTTGCAGTGGAGGAAATTAACTCCGCTGGGGGCGTTAACGGAATGAAAATCGAGCTTGTCCCCTATGACTTCAGGACCCGTGCGGAAGACGCCGTCAATGCGGTGAGGAGGATGATCGAGGAGGATAAGGTATCTGCGATCGTCGGCGCCAACGGAAGCGGTATAAACATAGCCACCGCTGCCGTTGTCAACAAGGCAGGAGTTTCACAGATAGGGACGGTCTCTACCAACCCCTTCGTTACCATGGACGAAAGCGGCAAGGTAAGGCCCTATTCGTTCAGGATCTGTTTCACCGACCCGTACCAGGGCAAGCTTATAGCCTACTTCTCGGCCAGGGAACTGGGCAGGCTGAAAGCAGCCATTCTCTACGACGTCGGTAACGATTACTCCCAGGGGCTCAGGGAATTCTTTATGAAAAGCTACGGAAACTATGGTGGAAAGGTCGTGGCGGATTTGGGCTTCAGGGGTGGCCAGGACGTGGACTTCCGTGCACAGCTGACGGAAATACGCAAAAGCGGAGCCGACGTTTTGGTTCTTCCCAACATGGGCAAGGAAATGGCCCTTATCATGAAGCAGGCCCGGGAACTCGGCATGGACGAGATAGTCTTCGTCGGAGGGGACGGCTACGGTGAATTCATGTGGGAGATCGCGGGCGATGCGATGGAAAACTCCTACTGGATCAATCACGTGGCTCCGGAAGACCCTGCCATGCAGCCCTTCTTTGCCTCTTACAGGGAAAAATACAACGACGAGTGCAAGGAGTTCGTCAACGGGATCCTGGCCTATGACGCCATGTACCTGGTGGCCGACGCAATCAAACGGGCTAACAGCACTGACCCGAAAGCAGTAAGGGACGCGCTCGAGAAAACGGAGAATCTTGAGTTGCACCACGCCGTTATCACCATGGACGAGTTCCACAATCCGAAGGACAAGGACGGTGTAGTCCTGGTCGCCAAAGACGGACGGGGACAGTTCTTCAAGAAGATCAAGCCCGAATAGGGGACTCGACCGGTCCCGGGTATATCCGTAAACCCTGTGCGGGCGCGCTCCCTGCGCCCGCCTTTTTCTGAAAGCGAGGTGTCCGTAGTTTGGAGACTGTCCTGCAACAGGTGATAAACGGCCTTTCACTCGGATCTGTATATGCGCTCATAGCTGTAGGGTATTCCCTTGTCTATTCAATTCTTCTTTTTTCGAACTTCGCTCACGGCGGCTTTTTGGTCATAGGAGGGTACATCTGTTATTTCATTTTAAGATCAATTGGCGGAGGGATATGGATTGCAAGTCTGGCCGCCCTCATGGGCGCAGGCTTTTGCGCGGTGCTCACGGAAAAACTGGCCTACAAACCCATTCGCGAGCGTACTAACGTGACACTCTACCTGCTGATAGCATCCATGGGTATGAGCATCGTGATAGAAAACATATTCGTTATCATAGCCGGAGGAAGGTTCCGGGCCCTGCCGCCGGTCATACCGACGCAGCCGGTATCGCTTTTCGGCATAGCGACAACAAGCATGTTCGACATTCTATCCCTTGTAACGGCCGTCGTTTTCCTCTCCGGACTTCAGATTTTCTTGACAAGGACCAAGTGGGGCCTGGCCATTCGTGCCGCAGCCTATGATTTGAGGGTAGCGGGCCTGATGGGTGTCAACGTGAACCGACTCATCTCGATCGTCTTTTTTACCGCCGGCCTGCTCGCTGCCGTGGGAGGAATATTCCTTTCGGTACGCTATACCCTCTACCCCCAACTCGGCCTTATCACCATAAAGGCCTTCATAGCCGCCGTCATAGGCGGACTCGGCTCTCTTCCCGGGGCTGTCGTAGGAAGTCTGATCCTCGGCCTCGCCGAAATGCTCACCGCCGGATTCATTTCGAGCCAGATGCGGGACCTGGTGGTCTTTTTGCTTTTGGTCATAACCTTGCTGATCCGGCCAACGGGACTTTTCGGCAAAGACGTCAAGGAAAAGGTCTAGAAGGGAGAAGAACCCATGTTCGGCGGATACACTGAAGGCATAATCATCCTGCTTTGCATAAATTCCATAGCTGCTATGGGAGTTTCTCTTTTGACGGGTTTTACAGGGATATTCACGTTGGGGCACGCGGGCTACATGGCCCTGGGTGCCTATGTCTCTTCCCTGTTGATCATGAAGGCCGGCATGCCATGGCTGGCAGGCATTTTTCTCGGAGGGACGGGGGCTATGCTTGTGGCGTGGCTAGTGGGCATCCCCACCCTGAAGCTTATGGGAGACTACTACGCCATTGCCTCCATTGGACTTGGTGAAGCGATCAGGCTCATTCTTGAAAACTGGCAGTCGGTGACCAGAGGGGCCCGGGGAGTGCCGGGCATACCACCTTACACAACGTTGCCGGTGGCCCTGGCTTTTTTTCTGGTGATGGCCTTCGCCATGTTCTGCCTGATCAACAGCCGTTACGGGCGGGCATTCAAGGCTTGCCGTGACGACTACCTGGCTGCTTCCCTGCTCGGGTTCAACACGGCGAAGTTAAGAGTTTTGAGCCTTGCCATATCAGGTTTTTATTGCGGTGTCGCCGGAGCTCTTCTTGCAGGTTTTCTTTCTTTCATACAACCGATCATGTTCGACATGATCAAAAGCACGGAGCTTACTTCCGTCGTGGTGTTCGGTGGGCTGGGATCGATGAGCGGTACCCTTATAGGCACAGGCATCATCACCCTGGTAACAGAACTTTTCAGGCCCATTTCCCAGTACCGTATGCTGATATACGGCGCCGTGATAGTCATCATAATGATCTTCAGGCCCGAAGGCATCATGGGACAAAAAGAGCTGGGCAAGACCTTCTTCAGGGACTTGACCAGACGGTTGAAACCTGCGGATAAACGGCACGGGGGAGGCGTTAAACGATGACGCCGATCCTGGAAGTCTCCGGAGTAAACAAGTTTTTCGGCGGAGTCCACGCCGTAGTTGATATGGATTTCGTCCTCGAGAAAGGTATGCTGGCCGGCCTCATAGGTCCAAACGGTGCGGGAAAGACGACGGTTTTCAACCTGATCACCGGTATCTACCCACTTGAGACAGGCCACATCACTTTCAAGGGCGAGGACATTTCCAGTCTTAAATCCTACGAGGTCATAGGGAGGGGAATCGCCAGAACTTTCCAGAACCTCAGGCTTTTTCAGCGTTCTTCTGCACTGGAGAACGTCATGACGGCCTGTCAGCAGCATCACCACTACAGCTTTCTGGAAGCAGTAACCCACCTTGGTCGATGGAAAAAGACCGAAACCGACATTCGCCTCAGGAGCATGGAACTGCTCGACCGCGTCGGCCTTGCCGACAGGGCGGACCAGGCGGCGGGGACACTGCCCTACGGATACCAGCGGCGTCTCGAGATAGCCCGCGCTCTTGCCCTTGAGCCGGAATTGCTTTTGCTCGACGAGCCTGCCGCAGGAATGAATCCCGAAGAAGTACTGGAACTCAACGAGCTCATCAAGGAAATTCACAGTGATTTCAAGTTAACCATACTTGTCATAGAACACCACATGGAACTCGTGATGGAAATTTGCCCCCACGTGATCTGCATGAACTTCGGCGCGAAAATAGCCGAAGGCAATCCGGAGACCATACAGAATCACCCCGAGGTCCTGCGGGCATACCTCGGAGAGGAGGTGCCTGAAGCATGACGACATCGGCCCCCCTTCTGGAAGTCAGCAACCTTTCGGTCAAATACGGTGCCATACAAGCCCTTCATGACGTAAGCATTTCGGTATACAGGAAAGAGATAGTAAGCGTAATAGGAGCTAACGGCGCCGGCAAGTCTACCTTGATGAACGCCATCATGGGCCTGGTTCCCAGGGAAAGCGGCACCGTAACCCTTGAAGGGAAACCCCTTGCGGCCAAAAGCCACGTCGTTGTAAGCCAGGGGATTTCCCTCGCCCCTGAGGGACGCAAGGTTTTCGCACCTTTGACGGTTTTCGAAAACCTGATGATGGGGGCTTTTCCCAGGAAAGACAGAAACATGATCGACAAGGACCTCGAGTGGGTTTTTACGCTTTTCCCGAGGCTGAGGGAACGAAGGGACCAGTACGCCGGGACTCTCTCGGGCGGCGAGCAGCAAATGCTGGCCATCGGCCGTGCACTGATGTCCCGTCCGAGAGTCCTGCTTCTCGATGAACCATCGCTTGGTCTTGCTCCAATCCTCATCAAGGAGATTTTCGTGGAGTTGAAACGCATTAACGAGGAGGGTGTGACAATCCTTCTCGTTGAACAAAACGCACGACAGGCCCTGCAGCTTTCCCACAGGGCATATGTGCTCCAGACAGGCTCTCTGTTAATGGAAGGACCATCGAAGGAACTTCTGAAAAACCGGGACGTGGAATCGGCTTACCTCGGAACCCTCAAAAAGTAACGAACATGATCGGCAAATGCGTAACGCGTAGAAGAAGCCGGGAGAGAGACTCTCCCGGCTTCTTCTTTCGTTTTTAAACTCGACTTCACCCGGCTCCATCCATGAATACAAGACGCAAATACCATGATATTCCGAAACCCCCTGCCGCCCAGAGCCCCCGCTCAATTTGTGGCATACTTTTTCTTGAGTTCCTGGATCACGTCTTCAGTGATATCCGTTCCCCCGAAGAAAACCTGCCCCTTGTCGAGAACGACAGTTATGGACTTCAATTTGGCCACGGTGCGTATAGCCAGGTCTATATCCTTGAATAAAGGCTCCATCAGTTTCTGTTCTTCCATGGCCGCCTCCTGGCGTTTCTTTTCGAATATCTGCTGCTTTTGCTGATTGTCGGATGTCTGTTCTATGGCGGTTCTCGCTTCCTGCTGTTTCTTGTCAACCACCGACTTTATCTGTCTTTGGACTTCCTGAAATTTGGGGTGCTGGAAAAGAACTTTCTGCGGATCAATCACTCCTACTTTCTCCTGCGCAGCGGCAATCCCCGAAGCAGTGGCGACGAGTAACACACCCAACGCCAGAACAGCTGTTGCTCTTTTCACGTTGATGGTCATAAAAGAACCTCCTTTA
>JAHDOX010000064.1 GCA_018434645.1 Synergistales bacterium
AAAAGTACGGTACACATCGAGACACTGATAAATTTCATAACCATCGCCCCCAAAACCTCTACCCGCTGCTATGATACCAGACCTCATTCACTCTACCTACTACGCGGACGCAAGTCCGCGTAGCAGGTCTTTGGGTTTATGTTTTTAGCTGCATTATCTGATGATCTCCCTGATAGCAGTGTCTTTCCCGAATCGCAGGGCACCTTTGCTCAGCGAAACAACGTTAACACAGGGGCTGCGATTCCGACACGCGGACGCAAGTCCGCGTAGTAGGTCTTTGGGTTGCAGTGTCTTTCCCGAATCGCAGGGCACCTTTGCTCAAAGAAACAATATAAACACGGGGGCTGCGATTCCGATACGCAGACGCAAGTCCGCGTTGATCTTTTGTTGTCTTTTAAATACCGAATCAAAATAACCCTGCCTAGGTGGTTTTCATCGATCCGCAGGCCGAAAGACTACAAATTACAACGTGAGATCATCCCTGCGGAGCGACACTCCTGTATATAGTATACACTTTGACACCGTCCCCTCACTAGAGTAGTATATTTTGAAATATTCCGGCAGAGGCTCTACAGAGCTCTTTTTCCGGAATGCCGAAAGGAGGGGAACACGTTGCGCAGGCAGACAATCCAGTTAGCCACTACCGGTCTTTTCGCCATTATTATTCTTGTACTTATTACGTGTGGGTCCCCTCCTGGGGCGGCCGTCATGTAGGCGTCGCTTACCTTCGGGCCAGGAGCCGGGATCCTTTTAAAAAGGGATCCCGGCTTTTTTTATTCCTGAGTCCACGCCCCGAAAGGCAATCCAAAAAGAGCCAGACAAGCCGCAACCGGGAAAAACGGAGGAGGATTCATCATGAAACAGGGAAGAAAGGAAACGAAAGCGACATGGCAGCCGCAGCAAACCGCATCGTTCTGCCAGGGACCGGAATGGAAGTCTTTCCAGTGGAATTGTCAAGATGTGGACGACACTACTCTGTTCGATGTCCGCTGGCGCGGACCCTTCGAGGGATACCGTTAAGATCTGCAATTTCATCGTGCGGTTCAGGCCAAAGACCCTCCAGCGTGTAAAATGAAAAGAGCACATTCGCTGGAGGGTCGACATGCCTGTAAGAATTTTGGAATATCAGTTTGCGGGGGAGCTTTCCTCTTTCCTGAAGGAAACCTTTAAAAGCGAGGGTCTCTGTCTTTATTTTCTGGTTCCCGGAACAGGGGACCGCCGATGGTTAAGGGACGTCCTCGTAGGAGAAGGCACCTTTGGCGGTGGAGAACCTGCTATCCTTCGGTGGGAAGAACTATACCGCGAGGCAGCGGCCAGGATCCATACCGACGGTCAGACACAGAAAAGACAGATCGATCCACCCGACCACTGGCTCATAGTGCGCTACATCCTGGAGGAACTTCTGGAAGCGACCTCCAGGGGAAAAGACCTTCCCCCTGCAATCCGCAAGACCGGTTTCGTCTCAATCCTTGGCGCTACCCTGAGGGAGTTGCTGAGGGAGGAAGTACTCCCCGAACACCTGTCAACTTCCCTCGGCTGCGATGACTGCAACGATGGAAGAGCCTGCCCTGTCGAGGGATCCCCCGACCGCCTTCTCTGCCTGCTTTACCACCGGTACACGGCCTACCTCGAGTCTCGAGGGCTTTTTGACAGCGCGCAGGCAGCCACGGTCATCCGCGAAATGATCGAAAAAAAACCGAAGGAGTCGTCTTCCTGGCTGCGGACCTCATCTTTCGTATTCACAGGCTTTTTGAGTTTCACCCACGGGCAGCTTCTTCTTTTGCGAAGCCTTCACGATCTGGGGGCGAGCCTCACCGTACTCGTCCCGGCAACAGGTCTCGAAATTCACAATGCGACCAGACAGCTTGAAAACCTCCTCGACGAGGGTCCTCATCGGGCAAATTGCAGAAACCTTCGCGTATTGGAGATGGAATCCGGCGACCAGAGGCTCGAGATAGAGCACCTTGTACGCAACTTCGTCCTTTGGGAAAGGGGGAAGGGTCCTTTGCGGGAAACAGCCGGACCCTTCCCGGGGTGGGAGAATATGGCCCTTGCCACAGAAGACAATCGCCTGCCGTTGGTCGAGGAAGTTCTGAAAAGATACAGGGTCCCCTATTTCGTAGACGACGGACCGAAAGTCGCCTCTACACCGCTTTGGAAGGCTGTCTCCCGTTTCCGGGAGCTTCACGGGAGAGGATTTCCCACCGATGAAACGGCCTGGTTTCTGGCGGAACCTTTTCTCCCGACAAAAGAGTTTCCCTTCGAAGCAGCCCTGGAAGCGACCCCCCGCGGCCAGAAGGAGTGGAAGGATTTTCTGGGCGACCAATATCCTGAAGGCCTGCCGGTTTTTGAAGCACTGCTTTCTTTTGCCGACTCAATAGAATCGGGCGGGAGTCCGGCGGAACTTTTGGAATTACTTAAAAGGTTGACCACGCCGGGCGACGCCGGTCCTGGCGGCTGGGACAGAACCCTTTCGGAGCTCGTGGTCCCTTTTCCCGGGCTCGACGAAGAAGTCAGGAGACTGAGCGGCTCCCTCAGGGAGCTTGAGGAAAAGTCCATCCAAATGCGGGAAGCCGAACCTGACATCGGTCCTGCGGGATGTCACAAACTTTCCGGCGACAGGGCGATGGCCTTTTTATTCGCCTGGGCCGAAAGGTCCACCATCTGGCAGGCTCCGAAAACAACGGGGAACCTCGCCGTTTACGCCGGAAACCCTCCGGTTCTGGCCCATCACCGCGTTTTCGCCCTGACCGGGGCACTGGCTTCGGCATGGCCTGGACGTCTTGGCCAGTCACCGCTCCTTCCTGACGAAAAAAGGGAACAACTCCACCAGGACCCCTCGCTCGAACTGGGAGCCTTCCACCTGCCCCTTTTGCTGGAGGTTAGAAAACAGCGCCAGGCTCTTTTCCGAAGGATCCTGGCTTGCGGAGACGAACTTACCATCGTAAGCCGCCCCCGCCAGGATTCCTCGGGACGTCCGCTCCAGCCGTCACCCTTTCTGGCGGAAGCGAAAAAATGCGATCCGCCGTGGGTAACACCCATTGTCGAGGAACCTGTCAAAACGACCATGAAGGACGTACTGCCAGACGACGCCCAAATCCGCATAAGGCCCGTGGAGGTCCGCGAATCGGAAGAGCCTCTTGTGCCCCAACGGCTCTTGCGGGAAATCCCGCTTCTCGGCGAAAGGAACCCCGTGGTACCGGCTTCGGCTTATCTTGGCGACATAGATCTTTGGGAAAGCTGTCCCTTCCGATATTACGCCGAGAGGGTGCTCGGCCTGAAAGAACGGCGCCCGGGCGTTTTCGACCCGGCCAAGGCAGGAAACGCCATCCACGCTCTCTGGAACAGCGCCTGGACCGAGAGGAAACGGACCGGCGATCCTCTGGCAAAGCTTGTCCCCGAATTGTGGCAAAAAAAGGTAATGGGAATATACCCCGAGCTTTTCGGAGAGAAATCCCCGCTGAAAAGACACAGGAAAAGGCTTTACGACCAAACCCTGCGCCTGGCAAAAGTCCAGGACGATATAGACGGCGGGGGGCTTGAAAAGAACAGGAAAGACCAGAAACTGGAAGGAAAACTGCAGACGACGATTGAGGGAGTCACCTTCACGGGCCGCTTCGACAGGCTCGATATCCTCGATTCGGGCGCAGTGCTGCTCGATTACAAGTCAGGTTCTTCTTCCACCTACGTCAAAAGCCTGCAGTTACCCGCCTATGCCCTGGCTTTGCGCGGAAAGGAGTTTTCGCCCCTGCTCGGATGGGGTTACCTGTGCCTGGCCGACGGGGCGGTCTCGGGCAGGTTTACCGAGCCCGCCTCGCAGTTTTTCGGGAAAAACAAGACATCTCCCGAAACCCTGGCTTCACTGATCGAAGAAGCGGGAACAAAACTCGAAGCGATGGCAAAGGGTTTGCTTTCGGGGAACTTCACGCCGAATTGGGACTCCGATGCCTGCAAAACCTGCGCATACAGGGGGCTATGCAGAAAAGACGAGAGACCGGGAGGCACCCGTGATGAAAAAGATCAGTGAGGCAGCCGTCCTAAGGACCTACCTGGAAGAAAAGGTACGCCTCGAAAAAAATCAACTCCGGGCCGTCACCTCGGGGCAAAAGCTGATCGTCGTGACGGCCGGAGCCGGAACAGGGAAAACGCTGACTCTGGCGTGGCGGTTCATCTGGCTCGTGGTAGCTGAAGACGTTCCCGTGGACGGAATTCTCACCATCACTTTCACTGAGAAGGCGGCTCTCGAAATGCGGGAGCGCATCAAAAGACTCATGGAAAAACTCCTCGAGGATGAACCTTCCCTTTCGAAACGTCTCCAGCAGGCGCTGGAGCGCCTGGACGAAGCCTACATCTCGACGATTCACGCTTTCTCCATGCGCGTCCTCAAGGAAAACGCCCTGGTCCTGGACCTGGATCCCGAGGCCCGTGTCACGAGCGGCTCCGAGGAAAGCTCCTTCTGGCTGGAGCTGGAAAGGATATACGACAGGTCGGATTTCGGCGCCATCGTCGGGAATCTGCGCGGGAAATGGGTTTTGCGGGGCGAAAAAACCTTCGCCCGGGAAGAATTGCCGGACCTGGTGAACACCTTCGGCCCCGGGGGGCTAACCTCCTTTGCAGGAAATTTCATCAATCATTTCGCAAGCCGCGGGTTTTGCGCCGAAGATATATGGCAGATGAGCACATCGCCGGAAAAACTGGACCAAGCCGCCGCGAGGGAACTCAAGACGAGGTTCGGCAGGGACTGGGAGGAAGCCTTCGAGCTTTGGATAAATGAGATCATCCCCTCCGTCGACTCCGAAATAAGGCTGGATACGGACAAGACGAAGTTTTCGGCGGGACTCGGGATGCTCAGGCGGCGCTGGGAAGGCGCAACCCCCGGCGTTGACGAACTTCCGCACTTCGTGGCCGACCTTTTCGGAGAAAAGGGCCCCTTGTCCAACCTGACCGGAAGCAAGTCAAAAAAGACCGCCGATGCCCTGCTCCTCGAGCGGACGGGAGAATCCTGCAAGGAGTACAGGGACAACAGGATCATATGGCCCGATGTAGCAAATTTCATACTCGAGGGATTCCCTTCCGAAGAGGCAAAGGTACGAGGGATTCTTCTGGAAACCTGCGCCCTTTGCTGGGAATTCCGCGATGCCTGGAACCGCGGCAGGGGTATTTTGACCTTCGACGACCTGATAAGCTACGCACTGCAGGCCATAAAGTCCTCCCCCCGTTACCGTGAACGCTTCCGTCACGTGCTGGTCGACGAATTCCAGGATACAAACGGCCTCCAGTACAAAATGATCCAGACCATATCGGAGTCAGCTGGGTGCCCGCTGTTTCTGGTGGGAGATCTTCAACAGTCCATCTACCGCTTCCGTCACGCTCTACCCCGGATCTTCTGTGAGGTCCTTTGGGATTCACAAACCAGGGAAGACGGCGAGGCCATAAACCTTGACATATCTTTCCGGAGCCGCGGCGAACTTATGACCCGCCTGAATGGACTTTTTTCCTCCGTCTGGGACGACGGAATAATAGAGGGTATCCAAAGTTCTTACGCGCCCCTTAAAGCTCCGGATCATCACCTTTGGTGGAAAGAGCGCCAAAAGGGGACGATGCCGGCGGTAACCTGTTTGGTGGCCGCGCCGGGTGAGAATGATGAAAACTTTGGGGAAAAACGAAACAGGACACCGGTGGATCAACTGCGCCGTGCCTCTTTTGAAGCACTGGCAAGGTTTATCGACGAGTCCCTGAGCCAGGGCAAAACCGTCTGGGACCAGGGTGAAGGCACCCTGCGCCCCCTGAGATACAGGGACATTGCCATACTTGTTCCCTCGCGGACCCAGTACGAAGCTCTCGAGGAGGTGCTCATAGAAAAGCGGGGCTTTCCGGTGTATTTCGAGGGCAACAGAAATTACTTCAGCCGCGGAGAGGTCAGGGACGTGGCGGCGGCCCTGAGAGCCATGGCCAACCCGGAAAACGAACTTGCCCTGGCGTCCTTTCTCGAAAGTCCCTTGAGCGGTCTTTCCTTGACCGAGGCCGCGGCGCTGCTTACACCTGAAACCGGGCGAAACGGCGGTGAAAAGCTCATAGAGCGGCTTGCCAGGTTGCATCCCGATACTGCGGGTCGTTTCCTGCAAAGACGCCATGAGGCCCGCGTTTCGGGCCCATCCCGTGCAATCGCGGCCTTTCTTGAGGACGAAAAGACGTTGCTTTCCTTTCCCTTCTGGAAGCGTAGACGCGTTGCGGGAAACCTGCGCAGGGCAGTGGACATCGCCAGAGAATACGAGACCTTTGTGGATTCCAGCCTCGCCGGGTGTGCCGAATATCTCGAAAAGGTCACGGCACGGGGCATTCAGACGGAAGAAGCCGACGTCCTGGGTGAACAGGAGGACATGATAAGGGTCATGACGGTGCACGTGGCCAAGGGACTGGAGTTTCCCCTGGTCGCCGTCGTGGGGCTGGAATACTCTTCCCTCCGGGGGGGAAAAAGCGCGTCCGTCCTTCCTTCTTCCTGGCTCGGTGCCGTTACGTCCAAAGTCCCCGATTCCTGGAACGGTAACGAAAAGACCCTGGGCAAGAGACTCCACCAGGCGCTTGACGAAACGGAAAACCTGGAGGAACAGGAACGGCTTCTTTACGTGGCATGCACAAGGGCACGGGATTCGCTCGTTTTATGCGGCGTTTGCCAGAGAAAAGACGGCGAACTGAATCCGGATAAAAATTCCTGGCTGGAAACGGTATTGTCCCATGACCGAGAGCGACCAGAGATAGTGGAGCCCGCAAGTTCGACAGACCCCCATGAAAACGGTTCCGGGCAGGCTTTTGCAAGCGGCCCCCGAAAGAAAAAAGCCGCGACAGGTACACAAATCTTTGTCGCCGAAGAAAGAGCCTGCTCGCTTGAGCGACTGAGCGCTACCGCCTATGCCCTTTTCAGCTTCTGTCCTTTTGCCTACCGTATGCGCTACAGGCAGGGACTGGACCTTCAATGGGAATCCCCTGCGGAAGACGGACACGGGGGTGTGGAAGCGGGAAGCCTCGCCCACTGGGTGTTGGCAAGATGGGACCTGGTCGCCGATACGCTGATAAACTGGCTTCCCCTTGAAGAGAGAAAAATCAAAAGGATAATAAACATCCTGCCGCCGAACCTGCGTCCTATAGCGCGGGATTCGACCATAAGGACGAGGATACGGCGATGGCTCGAAGGCTTCGCCGTGGGAAAAACCGCAAGGGTCATGAGGGACTCCCCTTGCCTGCAGCGTGAGGTACCCTTCAGGGTCCGCATCAAGGACGGCCCCTTCGCCATCGGCTCCATCGACGCCCTGTACCGGGACGCAAAGGGCTATCATCTTCTGGATTACAAGGTGACCGCCTCGGGTAAAGCCCCGGACATTCTCTACGAGAATCAGCTTCTGTTTTACGCGGCGGCGGCTACGGTGGCTCTGGGAAGCAAACCTTCGGATCTTGCGCTATACCATCTGCCGGAGGGCAGGCTGCACACTCTCTCGCCTGCGGCCTTCGACCCGGAAGATATCCTTGAAAAGATCCAGCTTACCGCAAAAAAAGCGGCCCAGGGGCCATTCGAACCGGCACGCGAAAATTGCGGAACCTGTCCCTGGAAAAAGAAGTGCCCCGTATCGGGATAAGACTTTCCCCGGGAAGGTCTCCCTTCGGCCTCACCATTGGTGTGTATGTGATAAAATAATAGGGTTGCATAATCACCTTCAGGAGGGTTTCCTCTGTGTTTTTACTACTGGAAGGGAAAGGAGCCGTTCACATAGACCGTGTTCTCGCCCTGGTCAGGGAAGGTCACGAAACGGCTGTTATCATGCGTGACGGCTCGGTCATGGCCACGGGTTTCACGCCCATGACCATCTGCAAAAGATCCAGACGCTTTATGGAAAAAGGCAAGGCGGAAGCCGGACGCCTTCGCCGGGGAGGATTGCAGCAATGACATCACCTTCAAAACAATACACCGCAAAAGACATCCAGATACTCGAAGGCCTTGAGGCAGTACGGCGCAGACCCGGCATGTACATAGGCGACACGGGCTCGCGCGGGCTACACCACCTCGTGTACGAGGTGGTGGACAACGCCATAGACGAGGCCATGGCCGGATGGTGTTCTACGATAGAAATCACCATTCACGAAGACTCTCATGTCTCCGTGGAAGACGACGGCCGGGGCATCCCGGTGGACATCCATCCCCAGACCGGCCGCCCTGCCGCCGAGGTTGTCTTGACCAAGCTGCATGCCGGAGGCAAGTTCGATAAAAAATCCTACCAGGTGAGCGGAGGTCTTCACGGCGTAGGCGTCTCTGTCGTGAACGCTCTCTCGGAATGGCTCAACCTCACCGTCTGGCGCGACGGTCAGGAATGGCGCCAGAGCTACAGGCGCGGAATCCCCGTTTCCGAGCTCTGCTGCGGAGAACACACCGAAAAAAGGGGAACCCGCGTCGAATTCATGCCCGACGCGAAGATATTCGAAGAAATCAGTTTTTCCTGGGACATTCTAAGCGGCCGCTTCAGGGAGATGGCCTTTCTCAACCCGGGGCTTACCATAACCCTCAAAGACCGCGTCAGCGGCAAGGAACAGACCTTTCGTTACGACGGCGGCATCGCGTCCTTCGTTGAATACCTCAACCGCGGCAAGACAAATCTCTTCTCGCCGCCGGTGCTTATCAAGGGAGAGCGCGAGGGAGTAACCGTCGAAATAGGCCTCCAGTACAACGACAGTTACCTGGAAAGGATCTTCCCGTTCGCCAACCTCATCCACACCATAGAAGGAGGCACTCACGTCTTTGGTTTCCGTACGGCTCTCACCAGGGCCATCAACGAAACGGCACGCAGAAACAAGATTCTCCGAGACAAGGATCCCAACCTGAGCGGAGAAGACCTCAAGGAAGGTCTCACGGCCGTCATCTCGGTAAAGCTGCCGGAACCCCAGTTCGAGGGCCAGACGAAGACCAAGCTCGGAAACAACGAGATAAAGGGGATCGTCGACTCCATCTTCTACGATGGCCTCATGGCTGAACTGGACGAAAGGCCGGATATACTGAAGCCGGTAGTAGAAAAGGCCTTGCGCGCACGATTGGCAAGGGACGCCGCCAAGAAAGCGCGCGAACTGGTCCGGAGGAAAACGGCCATGGCCGGCCTCGAACTCCCCGGAAAGCTCGCGGACTGCTCGAGCAAGGACCCCTCGGAATCGGAGATTTACATAGTGGAGGGTGATTCGGCCGGGGGTTCCGCCAAACAGGGACGGGACAGGCATTTCCAGGCCATACTCCCCTTGCGGGGAAAGATACTCAACGTAGAGAAGGCTCGAATTGACAAGGCCCTGGACAACCAGGAGATCCGCACCATAATCCAGGCACTCGGGGCCGGAATCGGCGAAGATTTCGATGTAAGCAAGCTTCGCTACAATCGGGTCTTCCTCATGACCGACGCCGACGTGGACGGTGCACATATCCGGACGCTGCTTTTGACTCTGTTCTACCGGTTCATGCGCGACCTTATCGAAAAGGGCCATCTTTATATCGCCCAGCCTCCGCTTTACCGGGTACAGGCCGGGAAGGAAGTCCATTACTGCTATACCGAAAAAGAACTCAAGGCCATCAGGGAAAAGTACGGCAACCGCAAGCTTTCCATACAGCGGTACAAGGGCCTCGGCGAAATGAACCCCTCCCAGCTGTGGGAGACCACCATGGACCCGGCAACCCGTACATGCAAGCGCGTCGAGCTCGACGACGCCGTGGCGGCGGAAGAGTATTTCAGCATCCTCATGGGCGAAAAGGTGGAACCCAGAAGGGAATTCATCGAAAACCACGCCAGAGAGGTCAGAAACCTGGACGTTTGATGAAAAATCAACGAGACCTGTAGCAGGTAAAAAAGGCGGCACCGCTCCCCGGTGCTGCCTTTTTATATAATAGCCAGGCAGATCCGCTGTTACTTCAAACGTGTATCCTGATGTTTCAAAAAGGAGACAGCTTTTTTGGCCGATTCGCTGGACGCAAATTCATCCCGCAATTGACGGAACAGCTTTGAGGGGTTCCGGTGAAAGCCTGCAGGATGTATAGTTCAAGAATGCAGTTTGCTGAATAAAGAAACCTTTCAAGGAGGTGCAGGAAATGATTGCATTCGTGACAATTTCCGCCTTGGCACTGGCGCTGGGCCTTTTCACCGTCGCCGTCTACAACAGGATGGTCCGCATGCGGAACCTCGTCGACGAAGGATGGAGCGGAATCGATGTCCAGCTGAAACGGCGGAGCGACCTGGTGGGAAACCTCGTCGAGACCGTCAAAGGATATGCCGCCCATGAAAAGGAAGTGCTTACCCAGGTCACCGATGCCCGTACCGCTGCGATGCAGGCCGAAAACGTCCAGGAAAGGGCGCAGGCGGAAAACGCGCTGACACAAACCCTACGGTCGTTTTTTGCCGTAAAACTTTCAGTCGCTTTCTATGCCTGCGTCTTGTGCGCACCCTGAACATTTTCTCCGGAATCTCAACGGCATGGGGGGAAAACCCGCAAGCCCGTTTCCACCTGTTCGCCTTTTTGAAACCTCTTATGCTTTCTGCAGAATCGCCCGTGCCGCAACGATGCCGCTCGCAGACGCCTGTATGACCCCGCGCGTCACACCCGCCCCGTCCCCGCAGGCGTAAAGTCCGGGCAGGACCGTCTGAAGGTTTTCGTCCAGCGCGAGCTTGAGGCTGTAGAACTTTACCTCCACTCCGTAAAGCAGGGTATGCTTGCCATTTATGCCGGGGATAATCGAATCCAAAGCCTGGATCATTTCCAGAATGTCCGTCAGGTGCCTGTACGGAAGAGCGAAGGAGATGTCCCCGGGTTCGGCCGTCTTGAGCGTAGGTTTTACGAGGCCCCTTGCTATGCGCTCAGGCGTGGAGCGTCTCCCGTGCTTAAGGTCTCCCAGCCTCTGGACCAGGACTCCCCCCGAAAGCATGTTCGCAAGCCTTGCGACATGACTCCCGTAACCGTTGGGATCCTTAAAAGGCTCCGTGAACTCCGTGGAGACCAGGATGGCAAAGTTGGTATTTTCCGTCTTCCTTTGACCGTCCCTGTTGCTGTGGCCGTTGACGGTCATTATGTCGTGGCTTGCTATGTATTCCGTGGTAACCTCCCCGTGAGGGCACATGCAGAAGGTCCTGACGCTGTCATCGAAGGTCGGCGTATCAAGGATCGCCTTGACTTCATAAAACTGGTCCGTCACCGTTTCGGCCCAACCGGCCGGGATTTCCACCCTGGCGCCGATGTCCACAGGAAGCGATTCAATTTCCAGACCCAGCTCCTTTACGGTCTGCTCCATCCAGAAGGCGCCTTCCCGACCGGGGGCAAGTATCACCCTGCCGGCGGAAAGAGTCTTTCCGTCATCGAGAAGGACTCCGGAAACAGTGCCGCCGGGGGTCAGGACCTTTTCTACCGCCTTGTTCATGATGACATCGCACTGTCCCGAGATCTCTTCGTACATGCTCGACAGGATATCCCTCGAGCGGTCCGTTCCCATGTGTCGGATCGTCGCGGGGATGAGGCGCAATCCCGCCCCGCTTGCCCTGATGGCCAGGTCCCTGGCGAACTCGGGATCGGGTTCAAACACTTCCCGACTCGCTCCGTGTTCGAGGTAGAGTCTGTCCACTTCTTCTATAAGCTTC
>JAHDOX010000043.1 GCA_018434645.1 Synergistales bacterium
GGGAAAACATCCCGGCTCGCAAGCGGAAAGGGGTGTTTCGTCACCGCAAGGCCCGCCACACCCGGCAAGCCCGCCAGCATTTCAGCCTCTTTTTCGTTTCCTCCCGAGACCACTTGCACCCGGTCTTTCCCTCTCACTACCCTCGCTCCACGGCCGCTCTGTTCCAGCAGATCGCACACCCTCGCGACATCAAGACTTCCGCACCGCTCCTTCATCTGAACTACCAGCATCTCTTTCACCCTCCCCGGGAATCGAAATAAAAAAAGCCGGAACTGGATTTGGAATCCGGTTCCGGCTGGTATACTGCTGTTTTTCTTTATTTCTTCTCTGACTCTTTTACCTGTGCCTAAGTTCCACCCGAGCAGCGAAGAGTCAAAGGAGCCGATAACGGATTCCCATGCAGTAAAAGACCACTGGCGTAGTAATAACGCCACTGGCCGCCGCTAAAATAAAAGTAGAATCCGCAGTCAAAAAGACCGGTTCTCGCTGCTTTGCGGCTTTCCGCCATCGGGGCTCCTCCTTTCCTCGCAGATGTCCTTAGATATCTTATCTATTTGTATTGATGAAACATTCTAGCCAGTTTTTCCGTTTTGTCAAATTTTCGGATTTCCTCAAAAATAATCTCTCCGAAAAAGGGTTGTTTCCTCAGAAATTGACAAAAAGGGCAATCATCCCATAAACCCGTCTCGTTACAAGAGAAATACAAGCGAGAGGAGGTTTTTCGGGGATGATTGCCCGTGTACCGAAAGGAGTATATACCATGAATGACAAGCACGCTATCATCAAGCACAATGCCAGGGCCTATCAGAAGGGCTCGAAGAAGACGAAGTCGCTGATACTGGAGGATCTTTCGGCGTTGTTGCACATGAACAGGCAGTATCTGGCCTTTCTGTTGAGGAATACGGGCAGGGTTGTAATGAGAAAGGGGAGAATCGTTGTAGTGTCCGATCCGTGCGTCGACAACACGTCCAGGAGGGGCAGGAAGAAGGTTTACGGCCATAATGTTTTGGAGGCGTTGAAGAAGATATGGCCTCTTACGGGATTTGCCTCCTCCAAGCATCTTGTGGCCTTCATACGGCTCAATCACGAGGTGCTTTTCGCCCATCCCAGGTTCAGGGATAACCTGAACGACAGGACAAGGGGCCTGCTTCTGAAGATATCTGCAGCCACGGCGGACAGGCTGTTGAAGCCTTACAGGGACTCGATGAAGCTGAAGAAGCGATACAGGGGCAATCCTTTCAGCAGCAATCTCAAAAGGTCCATAAAGGTGGAGGCGTGGTATGACAACAGGCCTAAGGAGCCAGGCTACGTGGAGATAGACCTGGTTCAGCACTCTGGCGCGTCGGGGAAGGGGGAATTCGCCTACACCCTCACTGCCACGGAGACATCCACGGGGTGGACAGAGCTCAGGGCGCTGAAGAACAAGGCGATGGTATGGACCAGGTTGGCTCTAGAGGAGGTCGTAGAGGCCATGCCCCTACCGGTAAAGAGGTTTCACAGCGACAACGGTTCAGAGTTCATCAACAGCCATGTCAAAAGGTTCTGTGAGGAAAGGGGGATAGATTTCACCCGGTCGAGGCCGTACACAAAGAATGACGCTCCTTATGTGGAGAGCAGAAACTGGTCAATGGTAAGGGCCTATGTGGGATGGAGAAGGTACGACACAGATGAAGAACGCGATACACTCGAAAGGTTGGGGAGACTCATATCGCTGAGGCAGAATCTCTTCATGCCCCATATGAGGCTTGTAGCAAAGAAAAGGGAGGGTGGAAAGGTCCGCAAGATCTACGACACGAACACCCCTTTCAACAGGGTCATGCAACAACCAATCCTGAGCGACACCACAAGGGAAAAGCTCATGGCGCTGAAAAACTCCATCGACATAGTCAAACTTTCAGAGGAAATAGAGAAAACCTCTGCAGAGTTATCCAGACTGTACGAAAGAAAACTCAGGAGGTTAAACTATGATTGAGCCGATCCCCCTTTCGAAGAGATTTTATTTTGAGGAAAGACGGACGCTTGCGGACGAATCGTACTTTTTTCTACAAAGAAAAGCGCGCGGGAAATTCGGCCAGGCGAATACGGTATTGGTCCAGCGTTTCAAGTCCCCGCTCTATCTGAAGCGCCACCTGCTTGAACGACGTCCCCCCATGGGTGTTTCTCCTGTTCACTGACTGTTCGATGTTCAAAAGGGGCATGAGGTCTTCTTCCGCCTCCGGAATTAGTTCCTTCCATTCCTCCAGCGAAAGGTTCGTCAGCGCCCTGTACCTGTCGATGCACCATCTTACGGCCGCCCCGACTTTTTCGTGGGCCTCCCTGAAGGGGACGCCCTTCATTACGAGGTATTCGGCCACATCGGTCGCCAGGGTAAACCCATCCTCGAAAGAAGCCGCTGCACGTTCTTCGTTTATGTCTACTCGGGCCACAAGTTGGGGAAGGACTTCCAAAACGTCTTTCGTGATCTGCAAGGATGTCCACAAGGCACGCTTGTCTTCCTGCATGTCGCGGTTATATGCAAAGGGAAGGCCTTTGAGAATGACCGCCAGGTCTACAAGATCCCCTACGACTCTGCCGGACCTGCCCCGGATGAGTTCGAGTACATCGGGATTCTTCTTTTGAGGCATCATGCTCGATCCGGTGCAAAACGCGTCGGGCAGCTCGACCCAGCCGAACTCCCGGCTGCTGTAAATGATAAGGTCTTCCGCCATGCGGCTGGCGTGAAGCATTACCACCGCGAGGGCGTACTGACTGTCCAAAAGATGATCCCTGTGACTAACGGCGTCGAGGCTGTTTTCGGCCACTTTCTCGAATCCGAGCAGCCCGGCCGTGTACCCCCTGTCCAATGGGAGTGTGGAACCCGCCAGGGCTCCCGCGCCGAGGGGGCTTTCGTTTATCGATTCCAGAGCGAAAAGGACCCTCCTGAAGTCCCTCGCAAAGGCCCAGAAATGGGCAAGCCAGTAATGTCCCATGCTGATCGGCTGTGCCTGCTGCAGATGGGTATAACCCGGTACTATGATATGCCGATGAGTGATGGCCCTGTCGACCAATGAATCCATCAACATGAGCAACCCGTCTCCGACTCCTACCATCTCTTTTCTCAAAAACAGCCTCACCGACGTTGCGGACTGGTCGTTTCGGCTCCTGCCGGTATGAAGTTTCGCTCCCACGGGCCCGATTATTTCTGTTAATCTTGCCTCGATGTTCATATGGACATCCTCCATGGAAAGCGACGGAGTGAAGGCCCCCTGTCGGATTTCTTCCAGAACCTGTCTCAGCCCATCTTCTATTTTTCCGGATTCTTCAGGGGTTATCAGTTTAACTTCGGCCAGCATTCTTGCGTGGGCAATGCTTGCATAAATATCGAAAGGAGCCAGTCCCCAGTCAAGGTCAAGGGACTGGGTGAATTGCTGGACAATTTCCGCCGTATCTTCACGAAACCGTCCGTGCCACATAAATGATCGCCTCCAAGAGTTGTTTCAACAAAATACCGCAAAGTCCGTTTCAAGGCCTTCTTCCGCCGCTGCCGCCGCGCAAACCGCCCAAAGGATGTCTGTTTCGCCATGGATATAAGCTTCGAGACCCAGGCAATCCAGGAGCACCTCGATGACGCAGATGCCCGGGACGATTATGTCGGCTCTCGACGGCTCAAGTCCTGTAACCCTTTGCCTTGCGGACAAATCCATCGCCGAGAGGTTTCGTCGCAAGCGGCCAAGCTCGCTTTTTCTTATTTTGCACCGGTGCACCCTGGCTGGATGATAATCACGCCAGGGGATCTCCCGCACCATCATGGCTACAGACGATGAAGTGCCGCCGACTCCCGCGAGTTTACCAGGGCGGACCCGAAGGTCGCGAAGGATCGCGCGGGCATGCTTCAAAATGCTCGAAGCGTCGTCCCCGTAAATTGACGCCATCCTGACGGCTCCCAATCTGAAAGACCTTGCAAATCCCTCACAGGCAAGCTCGAGGCTCCCTCCTCCAAGGTCGAACACAGCATCGGCCCCTTTTACCCCCAAAAGGGCTCCCTCAAGGCTAAGCCTGGCTTCTTCTTCCCCGGAAACCACCTGAAGCGGCAGCCCGACCGTTTTTTCCATCATGGGGATAACATCTTTTACCCCCTCCGCCGACCTGAGGCTATCGGTTGCGAAAAAGCGTGTTCTTCGTGGGAGGATACCCCTTTCTTCAAGCATTTTTGCGGCCTCGAAAAGGGCTTGCAGCGTGCGCTTTAAAACTTGCGGCGGAAATTTTATCGTTTCGTCGTTTATTCCCTCGGAAAGGCGGCTGTTCCACCGGCCGGAAAGGAGGTATTTTAACCTTCTGTCCTCATGGACCACCCCTAAACAGCGCACCGAATTGGACCCAAGGTCTATAGCTCCGAAAGCGGTGGTCATGGTTACGTCTTTTCTGTCTTTCTGCAAGGATAATCTTCTTCATCGATCCCGCAGGACGCGGGGATTCTTTGTTCAAGCCATCCGGCCGCGGGGTGATACCCCAGCGCCAGCCACGAAGCCGCCTGCAGGTGAAGGCATTTTACCCTTGCCTTTGAAGTATCCCGCGTACCTCCGACCCTTCCCTTGCGGATGCTTTCCCACATTGCTTTCCTCCTGAAAAGAAAAAACCGCCGCCTTGACCTGGATAAAAGAGCCATCCTCAAAACCGAGTGCCGCAAACCGTAAGCCTTCCACTCGGCGGGCATTTTTTCAAGAAAAGACTCAAGTTCCCTGACACCCCCCGCGGCCTCGAGTGAATTGCAAGTTTTCACGGCATGGGGACAGCAGAGCCAGAACGTGGTAGGGAAAGGTTTTCCCCTGTAAAGCGGATGACAAAGAACTACAGAAGGTGCATGCCAAAGACACCGACAAGCGATGCCAAGAATTATTTTTTCATCAAATTTGCGACCCGCCATTTGGGCCTTGATCGTCTTGAGGTCCGTCGGCCCCGGCCTTTCAAAAAAAAGAGGGGGCTTTGCGCCCCCCACCGCGGCAATAAGGGGTCTCATGAGGCTACTTTTTCCCTCTGCCCCTGCTTCCGCGGTTGTCTTTCGCCTTTTTGTTGAGGTCTGAAATTTTCTGGTCGCTTGCCTTAAGGAACGATGCCAGTTTCTTTTCAAAGTCATTCCCTCCGCCGGCATCGCGCTGTGGACGCGGACGGTCGGGCTTCGGCTGCAGCTTCTTGATGGAAAGGTCTATCCGACCCTTTTCGTCGATCTTCACCACTTTAGCACGGATTTCCTGTTTGAGCGAGACGACGTCCTCGACTTTCTTGACGAAATCATGGGACAGTTCGGAAATGTGAACCATCGCCTTCTGACCGGTCGACAGCCTGACAAAGGCTCCGAAGGGCATTATCTGCTCTACGGTTCCCGTCACGATATCACCGGCGTTGACGGTCGCCTGCCGTGAATTGTTCTGTTGCTCCATGAAATTCGAATACCTCCAATAGATTCGTCCATTTTTTAAATCATAGATTACGGCCTGTACCAAACGAACGTCAAAACTTGACTGTGCGACCGATCACCTCCGTGCTAATGGCCCTGACGCGCACAAGTATAGCATTTTCCGCCAGACGGGTCAGTCCTCGGGAAAACCTATCTGCTCCATAAAAAGAGGACTCAGGATCTTGACGTAGGTTCCTTTCATCCCCAGGCTCCGGCTTTCTATGATGCCGGCGCTTTCCAGTTTCCTCAGCGCGTTGACTATGACGCTTCGCGTAACGCCTGCCTCGTCGGCAACCTTGCTCGCCACTACCACACCTTCTTCGCTTCCAAGCTCGCGGACGATGTGCTTTATAGATTCCACCTCTGAATAAGAAAGAGCCCTAAGGGCCATCTGAACCACCAGGTTCTCGTGGGCTCTTTTTTCTATCTGCCTGGCACGGTCATAAAGGATTTCAAGCCCGACGACGGTAGCGAGATACTCGCCCAGCACCAGGTCCCTGGTGTCGAAGGGGTGGCCGAAACGCGCCAGAATCAGCGTGCCGAGCCTTTCCCCCCCACCGTTGATCGGAACATATACTACATGTTTGTTCGAATAGGTGCACGGTTCGTTGGAGTAGGCACAAAGGCCGTGGTCGGTGTGATTCAGGACAGACTCATTAATCTCGTTGAGCTTATCCACGTATTCTTCCGGCATGTATCCAGATTTGAGCAGGTTTTCCATAATGTGGCAGTCATATTCGCTGGTCCAGCCGTAACCAAGAATTTTGCCCTGTATGTCGATCATGTAGACATTGGCGGCGGACTGTTCGCAAAGCAGCCTGGCCAGTTTCTGAAAGTTATGGCTACCAGTGCTTTTTTTGCTCTGCAGCATCCTGTTCACGGCCCGCGTCTTTTCCAGAAGGTCCTGCATGGCCGATATGTTTATGATTTTTGCCCTCGATTTGATCAGTTCTTTCGGTGTTCTCATCGGCATTTCTTTTTTCATCCTCTCAGAGGGATCTCTCCTCGATACGCTTTTGCCGAACATCACAACATGTACCGGCGCATGTCGGAATCGGCAACCAGGCGTTCGAGACGTTCGCGAACGAAACGGGCATCCACCAGGACTCGCTGTCCACGCATCTCGGGTGCTTCAAATTGCAGATCCTCCAGGAGATTTTCCATCATCGTATGCAGTCTCCTTGCACCGATGTTTTCCATCTCGCGGTTCATTCTGGCGGCAAGGGAAGCAATTTCCCGAATGGCATCGTCATCGAACTCAAGCGATACCTCTTCGGTGGAAAGAAGGGCCTGGTACTGTCGAATAAGGCTGTTTTCGGGCTCCACCAGTATCCTGGCAAGGTCTTCTTCGGTAAGGGGATTAAGTTCGACTCTCAGGGGAATTCTGCCCTGAAGTTCCGGTACGAGGTCAGAGGGTTTTACCTTCTGAAAGGCGCCGGCTGCTATGAAGAGGATATGGTCTGTCCTCACGGGACCGTACTTGGTGTTAACGTTGCATCCTTCGATCACGGGAAGCAGGTCACGCTGTACACCCTCGCGGCTGACATCGGGCCCCCCGTGCGCCGAACCAGTCGCCGCCACCTTGTCGAGTTCGTCGATGAACACAATCCCTTCTTCCTGGGCTTTCTCCAGCGCTTCCTGGGCGACGGATTCCTGATCCACAAGCTTCTCCGCCTCTTCGGCCTGGAGAATTTTTCTCGCGTCGCTGACGGTCGTCCTGGTCCGTTTTTTCCTTTTTGGGAGTATGCCACTGAGCATCTCGCCGAGATTCATGCCCATCTCGTCCATACCAGGACCACCGATCAGGGGAATTCCCGCTTGCAGGGACTCGGAAATCTCTATCTCTACCTCCCGCCCATCAAGTTTGCCCTCCCTGAGCATCTGCCTGAGCCGCTCCCTCGTGGCCGTGCGCTGGTGCTCCTGGCGCTGGTCTTCTTCACTCAAAGGTTCTTCTCTCCGCTCGGTCGTCTGGCCCGTGAAAAAGCTCATCACGTCGGCTACCCGTTCCTTTGCCCTTCTCGGGGGCAGAAGCGCGTCGAGCAGTCTTTCTTCGGCCCTGGCCTCGGCTTCTTCCTGGACTTCGGCGGTCTTGCGCTCTCGAACCATCTGGACCGATCTTTCAACCAGGTCCCTGATCATGGACTCCACGTCCCGTCCCACGTAGCCTACCTCTGTATATTTGGTGGCCTCCACCTTAACGAAGGGAGCTTTCACGAGCTCCGAAAGCCTTCTGGCGATCTCGGTTTTTCCAACGCCCGTAGGCCCTACCATGAGTATGTTCTTGGGGACGATCTCTCTGGCTATCTCAGAAGGAAGCCGCCGTCTCCTGAACCTGTTTCTCAGTGCAATGGCAACAGCCCGCTTGGCCTTGTCCTGGCCTACTATATAACGCCCCAGATATTCGACTATCTTGCGTGGAGTAAGGGCCTCTTCGGAATATAACGTCACTATTTCAGCACCTCCAGGGCAATCGAGTCGTTCGTGTAGATGCATATTTCCGCAGCGATTTCGAGGGAACGTCTGGCGATCCAGTCCGCCTGGGCCTCTGTGGACTCAAGGTACGCCCTTGCGGCAGCCAGGGCATACCCGGCGCCCGATCCTATGGCCGCTGCCTGTCCCTCCGGCTCAAGAATGTCACCCGCCCCTGATAAAAGAAGCGTCTGAGCCTTGTCGGCGACGAGCATCATCGCCTCCAGGCGACGCAAGGCTCTGTCTGTCCGCCAGTCTTTCACCAAGGTCACGGCGGCTCTCATCAGGTTCCCCGAGTGTTCGTCAAGCTGTTTTTCGAAACGTTCCAGAAGTGTCATCGCGTCGGCGGTTCCTCCCGCGAATCCGCTTATGATACGTCCTCCATAAAGAGTTCGGACCTTTCTGGCCCCTGACTTTATTATCTGGTCGCCCTGGGTGACCTGACCGTCTCCAGCCATGGCGACCATACCATTTCTACGTACACACAGAATCGTAGTCCCCTTCAAAAGCTTCTCCTCCATTTCCGGCCCTCGGGTGGGCCCGAATATAACTTTTTTTAAGCTGTTCTGCAGTGACCTTGAGGTAGCGCTGGGTGGTCACAAGGCTCTCATGACCCAAAAGTTCCTGCAGGACCCGCAGGCTGGCGCCTCGTTCAAGCATATGGGTGGCGAAACTGTGCCTGAGAACGTGAGGGGTCACTTCGGCGAGCCCAACGCGCCTGGCAGCCCTTGTGACGACCCTGTGAAGGGTTCTTGTCGCCAGCGGACCACCCCTTTCTCCCGGGAAGACAAAGGGTTCTCCCATATCAAGGGACTTTCTCCAGTTCGAAAGAGCTTCTACGGCACAGCGACCCATCGGGACCATGCGTTCCTTGTCTCCCTTGCCCCGGACGCGGATCCATCTTTCGTCCAGGTCCACCTGTTCCCACTTGAGGCTTGCGGCTTCGGCCACTCTTAGTCCACAGCCGTAAAGGATCTCGAGAATCGTTCTGTCTCTTGACGCGTATTTCCCGCCGGGACCTTCCTCGATCAGCCTTGTTACCTCCTCGGGGGTAATGGCCCTTGGAAGTTTTTTGGGAAGCCTCGGTCCCCGAACACCCGATGCAGGGTCGGAAGAAATTTCCCCCCGCTCCTTGAGAAAAGACGTCCACCCCTTGATAGACGAAAGTTTTCTGGCCGCCGAACTCCTGGCATAACCATAACCCACGACTTCGCGAAGGAAGCTCCTCACGTGGGTGTGCCTGATTTCGTCAGGACACCTTACATCGAGGCTTTCCAGAAACTCGGAAAACTGCGAAAGGTCGACGGCGTAATTGACTACGGTATGATTTGACGAGCCACGACTGTATTTAAGGTACTCCAGGTAGGCGTCTACACTGGACGCTATCGTATCACCCATGCAAATATTGTAGCATTTTGTGTGGGATCTACCATAATATTCTGAACAGAATACAAATTGGGGAAAATTCGGAACTTTTTCACAAGTACTACAAATCCTGCTCTATTGCGGGCAACACCTTCGAAAGGGCCGTTTCCGCCCGTTCGGCGTAGCGGAGGCACCTTTCGGTCCTTTCCCTGATTTTTTGGGGAATTGGGGGAAAAAGACCTAGATTCATGTTCATCGGCTGGAAACGACCATGAGGAGGTTCCTCATTCAGGTGTTTCAACAGGGCTCCGACGGCGGTTTCGGGCGGCCACTCGGGAAAGGGCCTGTTTCTCAAAAGGGCAACCATATTCAGGGCGGCTACAAGCCCCATGGCGGTGCTTTCCATGTATCCTTCCACACCCGTGATCTGTCCTGCGAGGAAAATATCCTTAAGGCCCTTTATTCGCAGATATCCGTCGAGCGTTCTGGGGGCATTAACGTACAGGTTTCTGTGCATCACGCCGTACCGTACGAATTCGGCATCGTGAAGTGCAGGTATGAGCCGGAAAACCCTCTCCTGTTCCGGCCAGCGCAGGTTTGTCTGAAAACCCACGAGGTTGTACAGGGTTTTGGAACGGTTTTCCTGCCGCAGCTGCACGACGGCGAAAGGCCTCTTTCCTTTTTCGGGGTCTTCAAGGCCTACAGGCCTTAAGGGGCCGAAACGCAAGGTATCCCTGCCGCGACTCGCTATTACTTCGATGGGAAGACAACCTTCGAAGAAGGGGCTGTTTTTTTCGAATTCATGGAGGGGCATCCGTTCGGCATTGGCCAGGGCTTCCTGGAAGGCGTAATATTCCTTTTCATCCATGGGGCAGTTGATGTAATCGTCTCCCTGGCCCCATCTGCTGCCGACAAAAGCAAGTCTCATATCGATCGACTCGGCGGTTACAACCGGAGAGACGGCATCGAAAAAATAAAGAAACCCCTCGCCAATCGCGTTCTTGAGGCTTTCGGCGAGCGAATCAGCCGTGAGAGGTCCAGTCGCTATTATCGCCGGGCCCGGCGGGATTTCCTCCACGACCCGTTTTTCTATTTGTATCATCGGATGAGACTCGAGTCGTTCCGTCACTAATCGGGAAAAGATCTCCCGGTCCACCGCAAGGGCTCGACCAGCCGGGACTCTTGCCTCGTCGGCGCATTCGACTATCAGGCTCCTGCATCGTCTAAGCTCGCGTTTCAGTATCCCCCCGGGGCTGGTCGTCACGTCAGCCCCGAGGGAATTGCTGCATACGAGCTCTGCGAACCCTCCGGTCTTGTGGGCCGGCGTCTTTACGCCGGGACGCATTTCCACAAGCCTCACCGGTACGTTTCTTTGCGCCAACTGCCATGCGGCCTCGCTTCCGGCAAGCCCTGCTCCAATGACCGTTACCGCCGCGAGTTCTTTACTCATCGGCATCTTCCTTCTTTTTCGCTTTTTTCCAGCCACATAAACCGCAAACGTGTTCCTTTTTGCGGCCCTTGATAACCACCACTCCCCCGCAATCGGGGCATTCTTCGCCCGTCGGCTGCTGCCACGAGACGAAATCGCAGTCGGGGTACCTGGAACAACCGTAAAAGGGTCGCCCTTTCCTTCCCTTTCTGCGCACCACTTCCCCTTCCTTGCACTTGGGGCACTTTACACCCAGCGTGTCGACTATAGGTCGTGTGTAGGTGCACTTGTTCTCCTTGTCGGAATAAGCGGAACATCCTATAAACTCTCCGAATCGACCCCACCTTTTCACAAGAGGTCTGCCACATTGCGGACAATCTTCACCAATGGGCTCGGGCGGAGGCGGAGGAACTCTTTTTGCTTTTTCGTCGGCCTCGGAAAGGGTGGAAAAGAAATCGTCCCAAAACTCCCTGACAACCTCCACCCATCGCCGCCTGGAACTTTCCACCTCATCGAGATTTTCCTCCATGCCGGCGGTAAAAGTCACATCCACAATATGGGGGAAATGTTCCTTGAGAAAACCGTCCACGGTCCGCCCAAGGGCCGTGGGCTTCATCCGCTTTTCCTCGTCTTTTATCACGTATCGCCTGTCATAAAGAGTCTGCACAATGGCGGCGTAGGTGGAAGGCCTTCCGATGCCTTCATCCTCCAGTACCTTGATGAGACCCGCCTCGTTGTACCTCGCGGGCGGACGCGTAAACATCTGCTCCTTCCTGATCTCTTTTACCTGCAGCCTTTCACCTTTTTCCGCCTCGGCAAGGGCTTCTTCTTTCATGTCAAGAGGCCAGACTGCGCCCCATCCCTCGAACCGCACAGTGGTTCCCGACTGCCGCATCCCGATGCTGCCGGCGCGGGCTTCCACAGTAGTCCTCGCGATAACGGCCGGGGCCATCTGACAGGCGACGAAGCGTTTCCAGATGAGCTCGTAAAGCCTGAACTGGTCACGATCAAGATATTCTTTTACATCTTCAGGGGTGATCGACACATCGGTCGGCCTGATGGCCTCGTGAGCATCCTGCGATCGCGATTTCCCTTCGAAAACCTGTGGTTTTTCGGGAACGTACCTTTCGCCATACCTGGAGCGAATCAATTGCCTTGCCTTTTGAACGGCCGCCTGAGACAAACGAAGGCTGTCGGTTCTCATGTAGGTGATAAGTCCTATGGTACCCCGTCCCGGTACACTCACACCCTCATAAAGGCTCTGTGCGAGGGACATGGTGCGTCTCGGGGCAAAATTAAGGCGCCTTGCCGCCTCCTGCTGCAGGGAACTCGTCTTGAAGGGCGGCGGGGGTTTCCGTTTGCCGTCCTTTGCTACGAAATCCACTATCTCCAGAGGATTTGAACGGATTTCCCTTTCTATTTTCAGGGCCTCTTCCTCGCTTGAAATCAGGAGGGTTTTCCCGTCCTTGATGAGGGATTTACCTTCCCGCTTGTCGACCCGGAAACTGTAGGCCCTGCCATCGGTCGTCCCGGCGGAAACCGTAAGGTTCCAATATTCCTGCGGCACGAAAGACTCGATCTCTTCTTCCCTGTCGCAGATGATCCTGAGCGCGGCCGACTGGACACGCCCGGCCGAAAGGCCTCGCTTTATTTTCCTCCACAGAAGAGGGCTCAGCTTGTATCCCACCAGCCTGTCGAGAACCCTCCTGGCCTGCTGTGCATCTACTTTGGCCATGTCTACGCCGGTAACTTCCCTGAAGGCTTCCTCAACACCCTGAGGAGTGATCTCGTACATCCGAACCCTGCACGGAGCCTTTGGGTCGAGCCCCAAAACATCCGCCAGGTGCCACGCTATGGCCTCGCCTTCGCGGTCGGGGTCCGACGCAAGCAGCACCCGATCGCTTTGGGCGGCTCGTTTTTTAAGTTCTGCCGCGGTTTTTCCCTTGCCTCTTATGAGGATATACTCGGGGGTAAAATCGTTTTCGATGTCTATGGCGAGGCGGCTTTTGGGCAGGTCCCGTATGTGTCCGACGCTGGACTGGATGTCATATCCCTTGCCAAGGAGTTTTTTCAGCGTTTTTGCCTTTGAGGGTGACTCAACTATTACCAGCGTTTTCCCTGGGTCTTTTTCGCCCGATGCGGGCTTGTTTTTTTTGCTTTTATCGAAAACGTGGCTGTCTTTATTTTTTGTGTTGCTCACGGCAGTCATGTCAGAGCTCCCTGTCAGGATACGTATGGCGCCGTAATGTCGCCGAAAAGATTTTCTCCCGGAGACCGCTTCAAGTCGTTATCGCACACGGCCCAAAGGAGCGCCTCGAAAA
>JAHDOX010000154.1 GCA_018434645.1 Synergistales bacterium
CGGGATGTAATTACAGTCTGTGTGCCCGATTTCAGCAGGGCCTTGATGTACTGAACCCATGAAGGCGGCACATTGCCTCCCCCGAAGCCTGCCAGCACAAGGCCGTCAAGGCCGCTATCCGAAGCGAGGCATGCGAGTGTATGCGTTCCTCCCCCCATTGATGCCCAAAGTATTTCAACATCCTTGGATGGGTTTATGCCCCGGTCCAGGGATGGGGGCCGATTGGGTTTCCTGCTTACGTGTATCCTCCCGTCGACGAATTCCCCTATGGGGCCTCGCCCCGGAGCCGAAAAAGCATCTCGCCGGTGGCTCACTTCTTTCATTATTTCGGAAGCGGCGAAAATCTGGTCCTGGAAACAGGCGACCACGCCCATCCCCCATAGAGCCTCGGAAGATGCCGCCTGTATAGCCTGCCAAAGGTTGATGGCAGCGTCACTGCTGAGTTGTGATACGGGTGTCATGGCCCCGGTAAAGACTACCGGCTGGGGGTAAGGCCAAAGGAGATCCGCTAAATAGGCCATTTCCTCGAGCGCGTCGGTACCGCACGAAACGACAACCCCTTTGCAACCCTCCTGCACTAGTTGCGCCAGGAGGTCGACAAGATCGGTTGTCATTCTTATAGTATAGTGACTACTGGGTTGGTGGCTCCAGTCGATAATTTCCAACTCGCTTTTGGCCTCCGGGGGCAGCAGCTCCAATAAGGCCCCGGCGGCTTTAGTTGGAACGAACCCGTTCTGCCGACCATTGAAAGTCATACTTATGGTTCCGCCTGTTCCCACAAAGGCGATTTTTTCACGTCTGGGCATGCAGCCACCTCCTGTTCCGCACAAGTTTATCATCTTTCACGTAATAAGCGGAGACGGTATGCTGGTCTTGTCGTAAAGGGGTTGATGTTTTTTGCGAGTTGTCATTGTAGGAGCGGGGGAAGTCGGTTTCAGCGTTGCCGAAAACCTTTCGGCCCAGGGACATGACGTGGTTGTCATCGAAAACGACGAAGCTCGCGCGATGAAAGTCGAAAGCGACCTTGACGTGATGCTGGTCCGCGGTAATGGAGCGCGTCCTCCCGTACTCGAGGAAGCCGGAATAGCCCCGGGTTGTGACGTGGATATACTCGTGGCCTGTACTGATCGCGACGAGGTGAATATTCTGGCTTGCTGGATCGCGAAACGAGCCGGCGTAAAAAGAGTCATCTCGCGGGCGAGGGGTCTCGAATATACCGATAGCCCCACCTGGGCCAGGGAACTTGGCATCGACGTCATGATCTCGCCCGAACGGTCGGTGGCCCGTGAAATCGAAGAATTGCTTTCGGTGAGTTCTGCTGTTCATACAGCAGAGTTTTTCGATGGTCGTGCCGGACTTTACGCTTTCAGGGTTTCCGAAGGTTCCCCCATGATAGGAGACACACTTCGGCGAATCAACCAGCGCTATCCCAGGCTCACTGCACTGATTGCTTTCGTAGAGCGAAATGGTACAGGGTTCGTCCCCTTTGGGGAAACAAAGTTAAAAGCAGGCGACCTTTGCTTCATAGTCACGCTGAGAGGGCAGGTTCACCAGCTTGAGGAATTGTTCCGCAGGGAGCGCACCGGGCGGCTCAGGCGCGTGATCGTAGTTGGAGGAGGCAAGATAGGATTTCAGGTCGCGAGAAGGCTCGAGTTGAGGTATCGAGACCTGGATATCAGGCTCATAGACCAGGAAAGTGAGAAATGTGACAAGTTGGCCAGAGAGCTGGAAAGGACCATTGTCCTTTTCGGGGACGGGGCCGACGAAGAACTGCTCTTGTATGAGGGTGTGGAGGGTGCCGATGGTTTCGTGACGACAACCGCAAGCGACGAGAGAAACCTGCTGATGGGGGTCATCGGCAGGGTACTTGGGGCTCGCAAAAGTATTGCAGTGGTCAGGAGAAACCCCCTCATGAAACTGGGCGACTACGTTCCAGTAGATGCGTTGGTCAACCCGAATCAAGCCCTTGCGTCTTTAATCATGCGTCATGTCCGTTATCCCTTCAGCTCAGGGGCGTTGTCCCTAATCGAGAAAATTGATGCCGAAATGCTAGAGGTAACTCTGCGGGAAGATAGCCGGATCATAGGAAAACACATCAAGGACCTTGGCCTGCCTAAAGGAATATTGCTTGCTCTTGCTCGCAGGGGTGAAGACGTTTTTGTCCCCGTTGGTGAAACCATTCTACAGTTGGGAGACCAAATCGTGCTCTTCGCTTCTTCGGAACAAATGCCGAAAGCTGTGGAAATACTGGGGGTCAAGTAATCGTGCGTTTTCGTGTACTTCTCAAGGTTCTTGGCCTGATGGCGGCCATTATTTCTCTTTTTATGCTTTGGCCACTTGTATGGGCGCTCAAGGATGGTTCGGAAGATGTTAAACCTTTCCTTTTGAGCATATCCTGCGGCCTTATAGCTGCGGGGGCGCTTTTTGCAATGGGCAGGCACTCCCGCACACATGACCTTGGCATCAGGGAAGCCTTTGCGGCCGTGTCGCTTTCGTGGGTAATGGCTTCCTGCATCGGGGCGCTTCCATATTTTTTATACGGGAGCGTACCCACGTATACTGATGCCTTTTTTGAGGCCATGTCCGGCTTTACCACGACGGGAGCCTCTGTTTTCACGAATATAGAAGCAAACCCCAGGGGCATCCTTTTTTGGCGGGACCTCACCCATTGGCTTGGCGGCATGGGAATCATAGTTTTGAGCCTGGCCGTTCTCCCCTTTTTGGGCGTAGGTGGCATGCAGCTTTATAAAGCTGAAGTACCTGGTCCCACGCCGGAGAAACTTACACCACGAATCAGGCAGACGGCTCTTCTTTTGTGGGGGGTCTACCTTCTGTTTTCCGCCGTGGAAACCGTTCTTCTGATGTTTGGTGGAATGGATCTTTTCGAGGCTTTGACACATACCTTCGGAACCATGGCCACAGGGGGGTTTTCTCCACTAAACGGAAGCATCGGCCAGTACGGGAGCGCCTATATAGACTGGGTCATAACCGTATTCATGTTTCTCGCAGGGGCCAACTTTGCGCTTCACTACTTGATGCTGAAGGGAAATCTTTCAGCCTGGTGGCAGGATGAGGAATTCCGTTTTTATATAAAAATACTTGCCTTTTCCGTCGGAACGGCGACGGCCCTTTTGTATTTTAGCGGAACTTACTCTACCGTGCTGGATTCCCTGCGCTACGGTGCATTTCAGGTGGTAAGCATAACCACTACCACCGGCTATGTGACGGCGGACTACGAGAAGTGGCCCTTTTATATCCAGTACCTCCTGCTTTTCCTCATGTTCGTCGGGGGTTGCGCAGGCTCCACTGGCGGAGGTATGAAAAACGTCAGGATCATGTTGCTCGTAAAGCTGGTCAAAACAGAGCTCCATCGCCTTTTGCACCCAAAGGCCATTATTCCGATACGCCTGGGCAAAAAGGCCATAAGTTACGATGTCATGGGATCCGTTACGGCTTTTTTCGTTCTCTACATAGGTCTTTTTGCCATAGCGGCCCTTGCAATGGCTGCCATGGGTGTTGATGTTTTAACAGCCATAGCGAGCGTCGCGGCCACCATCGGCAATATAGGGCCGGGGCTCGGTACGGTGGGCCCAACCGAAAACTACGCTCACATTCCTTTTTTGGGGAAATGGATATTGTGCCTGTGCATGCTTTTGGGCAGGCTTGAAATCTACACGGTTATGATACTTTTCCTGCCTACGGCATGGAGGAGATAAATATTTCGGGGAGACCTCTTTTCACTGAGGCACCCCCGAAATATCAGTAGCCCAGGGATTCACCGACGATGAATACGTGGACTTTCCGTCCCATGGGAGGCCGTTCGAAGATCAACGTAGCCCTGCAAACCCTGCTGGAGCTGTTGCAGTCGATGCAATGACCGGTTTTCGTGCACGGGACATCTATATTTAGTCTGATGGCGTTTGGCGGCGTTGCGGTGTCTTTTACGCGCTTGATGGCGCTCTCCAGGTCACGACATATCTTGTTGACTCCTATCACGAAAATCAGTGTATTTGTGCCCCAGGCCATTCCTGCGACGCGGTTTCCAGTGCCGTCGATATTCACCAGGATCCCGTCCTGGGTTACGGCGTTTGAACTGGTGAGGAAGAAATCGCTTTCAAGCTCTTCCCTAAGGCGGATATTCTTTTCTTCAGGTGACAGGCTTGGGTCCCAGTGGTGGAATATGGTGCAACCTTTCTTCTCAAGAAGTTCCGGGAGGTTAAGCTCACGAATCGTCGATGTGCCCGGAATGCCGACGGTGGAATTTTCAGGGATAAGATCACATACTGCTTTTGCGGCTTCTTCGGCGGTGGCTACATATGAGGCGGAATATCCCTTGGCATTCAGGGCCTTGACGACGGTCTGGCCTATATTGGTGTGGTGCGACTTCCAAACGGGTATGTTTTTTTCTTGCATGAAATTCATGGAATCTCTCCTTTCTTCCTGGTTGTGTCTGAGATATCAACATTTTCTTATTTTGGCAGAAAGTACGTTGGCTTACAACAGGCGTAGATCTCCATGAGCGAGATTGAGATTTCTAGTTAATAGGAGGCTGCAGATCGATGGGAATCATTTTTTGGGACTTTACGGACTCGCATCCGTACGTCGACCCACAGGGATGATAAAACAGGGTCATCCAACGTACTGTGGCCTGTGGGCCGATAAAAAGCGTTTCTGAAGCTTAGATACGATACGATTTTTGAAACACAAAAGCGAAGAGCAGGGACGAAAAGACATACGGACTAGTGTCCGTACGTCGGCCCCGGCCCCCGGCCGCGTTCGTTTTGGAAAAGCCATGGAATTGATTCCGGGGGCTCGACGTACGGGCGAAAGCCCGTGAAGGTTTTTGGGTTTTGACTTTGATGTTTTGGATTTAAGGACTTGAAATATTTTGAAGAAG
>JAHDOX010000090.1 GCA_018434645.1 Synergistales bacterium
CGTCGTAGGTGTCAGCGAGAGCCACGATTCGAGCCTCTATCGGAATTTCTTCGCCCCTCTTTCCAAATGGATACCCCGATCCATCCCACTTTTCGTGGTGATAAAGGCATATATCCTTTGCTATTTTGATCCAATTGGTTTCACCCACAAGCATTTCAGCCGAAGCGCCTTTTTCGATGCCCAAAAAACGCACGTTAAAAAACGATTGTTCCAAAGACTCATAATCGTTCTTCATGTGTACCATCCTGTTTTCGGGTTTCCCACCCGACCTGCAAACAAAAAAAGTTACGGCTCCATGTCCGAATCATCGCATTCAAGGTGGTTTTCTTTTCAGAGCTTCATCCTGGAAAAGTAGTAGTTTTTATTGTACGCGAAAGGAATGCAATATGAAAGCTTTCACGCACCGAGAAAATTCCTAACGGTTCCTATCGCAATCTGAAGCTCACTGGTACAAGCACTTCTTCCGGGGCCTCAGGGCTGAAAGTCCACCGTTTCACCGCCTCGACAGCCGTCTTGTCGAGCGAGACATACCCGCTCGATATTTCAATAAAAACGTCCTTCACGGCTCCAGAATCATAAAGTACTGCACGTAGCAACACATCTCCCTCTTCCCCCTTGCGCCTTGAAACAAGGGGATATACGGGCGGGATTTTTTTTATTATGAGGTCATCGGTAATTAATGGCAGGTCCGTCTTTGAAGCATCATCTTTCCCCTGAGTACCGTATGTTTCAACCTTTTCTTTAAGACCATCGCCGGGGTTTGTGTCTCCAGATTCGGTCTCGGTCACAGCTGCCCGCTCTGGGGCATCCTCTCCGCTATCCTGCCTTCTTGCCTTATTCTGTGTCTGGGTTTCTTTCAGGGTTTCTTCTTCTTTATCTGATACCTTCTCCTTTTTTTGTTTCACGGCCGTTGCGGAATTTTTTGCTATTTCTGCAGAATTTTCCTGTTTTTCCTCCACAGGACCGCTCATAAGCTTTTTTGGCACGGGACTTGCCGTACCATTTGACGTTTTATCCCGAACAATTTTTTCATTCTTCAGGGTTTCTTGGGGCTCATCTAAAGCCTTGTCAATTTCCCCTTGAAAGACTTCGCCCTTCCTCGTTAAAGGCGCTTCCGCCTTGGACTGACCAGAATAAGACACCAACCTGACGTGAGGATATTGTCTGACCGAGATTTGGACATTGCTGACCGGCACTCGGTTCAAGAGGCAAAAAAACAATACATGAAGTAAAAGGCTCAGCAGGATGGAGACGCAATAACGGTTCACGGGGTACGCACGTCCTCCACCGCAAGGTCGAGGTGATTAACCCCCACCTTCCCAAGGGCATCTATAAGTTCGACTAACACTCCATAGGCAGACTCCTTGTCTGCTTTTATAAGCACCAACCTGTCACCGGCCGCATGCTCCAGGGCACTTGCTATTTCATTGGGGCTCATCCTGCTACCTTCAAAAAAAACATTGCCTTCTTTGGTGATCGTGATAACCAGAGAAGGACCTTCGACTGGACTCCCCTTTGCTGCAGGCAGATCGACCCGTATTCCCGATGTGATAAAAGACGTAGTAAGCACAAAAAAGACAATTAACATGAAAAGTACATCTATAAGCGGTGTCAGTTCGATTTCAGTCGAATACCTTCTCTTTTTCATTGACGTAGAACCCTCCAACAACACCGGTGACAGCGTATACAAGTTCTTCTGCCGCCACTGCGGCCCTGGGGCCCGGGTGGAAAAGGCTGTCCGCAGAGACTGTTGCGATGCGCCCTCTTTCTACAGCCTTGACCGGGAGGCCCTTGAGAACCGTCTCCAGATCTTTTTCTGAAAAAGTCATTCCCGTCGACGCAGAAGCTATTACAAGGACATCCGGATCGCGAACCAAAAGGCCTTCACGGTCGATAACAGGAAAAGCATTTCTCATGTCCCCCGCCGCATTGGGAAGCCCTATTGCCTGCAAAATGTCATCGATGTAATTGTAACCCCCGGCTACCGTAAGCGGATCATGCCATACTACAACCATAACAGAAGGTGGACGGCCGCGGAAGACTTTTTCTACGGTCCTTTTCGTGTCCTCAAGTTCTTTAAGGATGTTTTCCCAGGTTTTTCCCGCTGCCTCCGGGTTTCCCAGTTCAGCAGCTATACGTTCCAATGCCGTGTGGATATCATCGAGTCTCTCGTGTACCACTAAAGAGAGGGTCCTTATGCCCAGATTCTCGAGGCGCTCCAGAAGATCGGAATGGAACGTTTCCACGCCTATTACAAGGTCCGGTTTAAGGACAAGTATCTTCTCCAGTGAAGGATCGTAATATCCTCCTACTTTCTGAAGTCTCTTGACTTCCTCAGGGTAAAGGTCATAATCCGTAATGCCTGCTACATTGCCGCCAAAACCCATTGCGAAGAGCGATTCCGTTATGCTTGGCGCAAGAGATACTATCCTGGTGTTCCTTTTACCGACGGAAAAACCTGGCTCAGGGTAAAAACACAAGGTGAATATTGCGAGGGCTGCCAAAAGAAAAATGATAATCCTGTTGGTTTTCTTCACTCCGGCGCACTATCCCTCCTGAGCATTTTTTCTCTGAGCAGAAAGTCCAGACCTCTCCAGAGAGTCTCTTCATTCCGCTCCACCCTGCTTACAAGGTAGGCATGACAAAGGATAACCGGTACCGCAAGAGAAAGTCCCGCCACCGTGGTCAAAAGGGCCTTCCATATCCCATCGGCCATAACCTGCATGTTCGCCCCACTCATGGCCGGAAGGTTTCGGAAGACGTCTATCATCCCCAGGATCGTTCCCAAAAGTCCCAAAAGCGGGGCTACTCTGGCTATAACGGAAAGAAAGCCAAGTCCCCGTTCCCAACGGTAAAGCTCCCTGCGAACCTCCTGTTCGGCAAGGCTTCTGATCGCTTCCGCGTCTGCGCCCCAATGCATTATGGCAACACGGAACACCCTGTGGAGCGAACTCTCCTTTTCTTTTACAAGTACCATCGCTTCCTTTTTTTCGCCCTTGTAAAGGTGTTCCCCGAGTGCAAGTTCAAGCTTCTCGGGGTCCGTAGAAGCTGACCGATAGAACCATAACCTCTCTAAAACTATGGCTGCTGCAAGTATCGAAAGTCCCGTTATCACCCAAATTACCGGGCCACCCGCGGATAATACGGTCATGCGAAAACCTCCAATACAAAAATGGGCTTATTCTTCAAAAAAACCGGACACAGTACGTACCAGGTCGTCCACGGAAAGCCCCATTCTTTCCATAACTTCCGATGACTTACCCGAATCCCCGTAACGGTGCACACCCATCCGCACCAGTCTTGCAGAAGCCCTCTCTTCGGCAAGTACCGTGGCAACCTGCGATCCAAGGCCTGATTCCCTGTTATGATCTTCGCAGGTTACGATCAGCCCTGTTTCGGCCGCATCCAAGACAGCTTCTCGATCTATCGCCAGTGGGCATCCGAAATGATAGACCTTGGTCGAAATTCCCGTACGGACCAGCTTTTCCCATGCCGAAAGAGCCCTGTAAGCCATGTGTCCGCAGCAAATGATGGTGGCATCCTTTCCATTGCGGAGCAGGTCGGCCTTGCCGTAAAGGAATACATAATCGCCGCCGAAAAAGGGTTTCCCACCTTCATCGGTAATTACAGGCACCTTGCTGCGCCCCATGGCAAGACAGATATTCCCCTGAGTCGTCAGGGCATACCTTGTCATTCTGTCGGCCTGGTTGCCGTCTGCGGGCACAAGCAGTTTCCATCCGAAGAGGTTTCTGAAAAGACCGATATAGTCGATGCACTGGTGAGTCTCGCCGTCTTCACCTACATCAAGTCCGACGTGAGTCAAGGCCAGTTTCAGGTTAGTATCGTTGATATCGTTCAGTCTCTGCTGATTGTAGGCCTCCGAAGCACCAAAGACCCCAAAATCAGCCCAAAGGCTTACGCAACCGGCAATCGAGGCCGCTCCAGCTGCTGTAGCGGTGGCGTGCTCCTGAATGCCCATCTCCAGAAACCACTCAGGGTACTTTTTGGCAAATTCGGATACCTTTACGGAATCTGCGAGATCACAATCAAAAACAAGAAGCGGTCCTTTGCCTTCCTTCTTGTAATTAGCCTCTCCTATATCGCTCAAGGCCTTTCCAAACGCTGACCGACAGTCGATAAGGTCATCGGCTTTATATTCTCTTGGTTTGCCACCTTCCAGCGATGTCTCAAGAGGAGGCACAGATAACCTTCCAGAAGGAACTGGCAATTCTTTTCTTCGTTTCCTGTACTTTTCAATCATCGCCGGATCGCCGCCAAGCTCTTTTATCGCGGCAACGTACTCCTCGTCGTTCAGGGCCTTTCCGTGGTAATCCGGTAGGCCTTCCATAAAAGAAACGCCTTTTCCCATAAGCGTATGGCACAAAAGGACCTGGGGAATTTTTGAAAGGCTCGCCTTTTTTAGTGCGCAGTACAATCCGGAAGGGTCATGACCGTCGACATCCGTAACCTCCCAGCCATCGGCTTCCCAAAGTCGTCTTACGTCGGCTTTCATTATCGTTTCGGTCTTCCCAGAAATCTGAATATTGTTCAAGTCGACGAGGACCGTGATGTTTGACAGGTCGTGATGTCTGGCGAGGCGTCTTGCTTCGGCGACCTGACCTTTAACCTGCTCCCCGTCCCCCATCAGAACGTAAATCCTGCCGTCTTCCGCCCTGGCCTTTTTTGCAAGGGCAAATCCGACTCCTGCGGCAAGCCCCTGGCCAAGATTTCCCGTCGACCACGCAATTTGTGGAATCTGTCGAACTACGTGTCCCTGGTAGGGGCTTCCTGCCTTCCTGAAGAAGGCAAGCACCTCGTCCGTGGGTATATACCCGTAAAAGGCGAGAACCGAGTAAACAGCCGGAGATATATGTCCATGGCTCACCACGACCTTGTCGATTCCCGCGTTTTCGTATTTGCAGTCCCCTATCCTTGCTACCCCGTAAGTTATGAGGCACATTTCCATGCTTGAAAGAGACCCCGCAGGATGCCCGCTTCCTGCGACACTCGTCATGGTGACCGCCGAAATCCTGCAAAGGCGCCCAGCTTCGCGTAATTGTCCGATCAACCCAGGTCTTGAGGCCTCTTCACTGAAACCTTCCAATCTGTTTTTCAAAGCATTCACGTATGGACACTCCTCCCTGTTTTTCCAGCTCATGTACAGTTACAGGATTATACCCTCGAAGCGCGACAAAAAAAACGGCGGCTCCAAAGGAGCCGCCGAAGCTCGATAACCCTTTGCCGTCAGGATATTACCTCTTCCGGGGGCGTATAGGGAAGGTTGAAAGCCTCGGATACTCCCTTGAAGGTAACTTTCCCCTTGTACATGTTGAGCCCCTTGAGAATCGCCTCGTTTTCCTTGCAAGCCTTTTCCACGCCTTTGTTTGCCAGCTGAAGCCCGTACGGTATCGTATAGTTGTTCAAAGCATAAGTGGCAGTCCGTGAAAAAGCTCCAGGCATGTTGGCCACGCAATAATGGATGACACCATCGACGACGTAAACCGGGTCGCTGTGTGTGGTCGGTTTCGAAGTCTCGGCACATCCACCCTGGTCTATAGCCACGTCTACGATTACGGCACCAGGCTTCATCATTTTCAGGTGTTCCTTTTTAATGAGCTTTGGAGCCTTCGCTCCGGGTATCAAAACAGCACCTACGACGATGTCCGCCTCGCGAAAAGCGGCTTCCAGCACTATAGGGTCACTGTAAATCGGGAAAACGTTGGCCGGCATAATCGATTCAAGGTATTCGAGCCTGTCGGGGTTGATATCGAATATGGAGACCTTGCATCCCAGACCGGCTGCCACCTTGGCTGCGTTACTGCCGACGACTCCACCCCCGACCACGACAACGTTCGCCGGGGCAACGCCGGGCACTCCCGTAGGAAGAAGCCCCTGGCCGCCGTTGGGTTTTGCCAGGAAATAGGCGCCCATGAGGGTAGACATACGTCCTGCTATCTCGCTCATCGGTTTGAGAAGCGGAAGGGACCCATTTGACTCAGTGACCGTCTCGTAGGCCAGAGCAATGATTTTCTTGTCCATGCATGCCTTGGTAAGCTTTTCGTCGGCGGCGAAGTGGAAATAAGTGTATATCAGCTGGTTTTCTTTCATCAGGTCGTATTCCTCAGGGAGCGGTTCCTTGACCTTGACGATCATATCCGCCTTGTCCCATACTTCCCTTGCGGTATCTAAAATTTTGCCTCCTGCAGCAATGTATTCCTCGTCGGTAATTCCCGATCCCAGGCCGGCGCCCTTTTCGACAAACACCTCATGTCCGGCCTTTGTATAGGCCTGGACAGCCGCCGGGATCAAACCCACACGGTACTCATGGTTCTTGACTTCCTTGGGACATCCTATTTTCATGAAAACTGTCGCCTCCCGTTAATGAGATAGGTAATCCAAACTACTTGCGTCCATTTTCACAATTATGGAAATACTCTATATCCGCACCCCGTTTTCTGCCATGCAATTAAAACCCTCAAGTAACTATATTTCCTGATATACCCTTTCCACTCTTTTCGTGAAAAGATTTGGAACTTCGAAGTTTATTGTCCCCAAAATACCCGCAATTTCCTCCGGCGACACTTCTTCCGACTCTTGCTTTCCTACCAGGACTACTTCGTCCCCGACTCTGGCATCGGGAATATGGGTTACGTTCACCATTGTCTGGTCCATGCAAATACTCCCTGCCAAAGGAGCTCTCCTGCCTCTGACGAGTACATCAGCTTTCATTGAAAGAGGCCTGGCATAACCGTCGTGATAACCTATGGGGAGGACTGCTATCCGTTCCGTTCCACGGGTCATGTATTTCAGCCCGTAACCGATTCCACTTCCCTGCGGAAGCTCTCTCAAAACGGCAATTTTGGTTACAACCCTGAAAACAGGCTCCAATTCAAAAGGACGCTCGCACCAATTGGAAGGCCACATGCCGTAGATGATAAGGCCTGGCCTCACCGCATCCAGGTGCATATCGGGACAGTTCACGGTAGCGGCGCTATTGCAGCAGTGACGAAGACGAAAGCGAATACCCCTGGTTCTTAGCAAGGCGAGGACTTCACCAAAACGGGCGAACTGTGAACGTGTGTAATCCAGGTTTCTTTCATCGGCAGTGGCAAAATGCGTAAAGACACCCTCCATCTCCAGGCCGGGAAGATGCAAGAGCTTCTCCACCGTTTCCGGAACCTGCTCAGGCAAAAATCCTATACGGCCCATTCCCGTGTCGATTTTCAGATGGAAACGCCCCACTTTACCGGCTTCGACGGAAGCTTTGCTCAGTGCTTCTGCAAAGCCCAGATCCGTCACGGCAGGCGTAATATCCAGTTCAACGAATTCCCTGGCGGCCTCATTCGGGCTGGGACCCATCACAAGGACAGGAAGGGAAAAACCCGCCTCTCGAAGGGTAACCGCCTCGTCCGGCGTGGCCACGGCGAAGCGACTGCATCCCGCTTCGAGGCAGGCCTTGGCAACTCGCTCTATACCCATTCCGTACCCGTCGGCCTTCACTACCGCCATCAGCTGGGAGTTGGGGTTGATGAATTTTCGTATATTCCGGACATTGCGCTTAAGTGCGGAAAGGTCTACTTCCATACGGGTGGGCCTGATCATAATGTTCCTCCTTTTTGCAGGAGGGCGTAACAAA
>JAHDOX010000010.1 GCA_018434645.1 Synergistales bacterium
CTTGTCTTCAGCCTTAGGGAAGGACTCAGGACAGCTTTTGAAGAAGCCATGGCGGAGATACCGGCACCTTCAGAAACGCCGGTTCCGAAAGAAGTCGAACGCCTGCTTGCCAGGGGGCCTTCCACTGGTACCGGTGAATCTGTTCTTGGGTTTTTCAGCGAAAATGAGTTCGTTTCAAAGATACTTCCGGCTGATTACGTGCGTTCGGCAGGCGAGATCCCCGATGAAGGCCCCTGGTCTGTCCGTGAAGCATCCTTTTTGTTGAAAAACTGGCTGGAAGAGGCCGGGTGGAAAGTTGAAGTCTTGTGGGAACCGGCAGCAGGGTTAGGCAAAATGGTCCCCGGCACGAAAAAACTCTGGGCGCGCTCCGTGCTTTTTCTCGACCCACCTGCGGGAAAGGGGTTTTACTATAAAGTGGGCCAAAGTACCCCGCCCGGGACACTGGATCCTTCCCTTTTGGGTAAAACCTTGTACGGCAAGGAACAAAACAGCGTGGTCGAGCGGGTGATACCTGCCGGGGAAGCCGGCGACCACAGGCTTATGCTTAGGTGGAACGTTGAGCTTGACGAAAACGGAATAGCCTTGGGTGACCTCAGGATAAGGGCCAGGGGAGGATGGCTTGAAATGTTTTCTGGTGGTCGAATACCTACGCAGCAAAACGACTTCGGATTTCTCGGTGATATAAAGTTCCCCAATATGCCCGACATCAGCTGGCAAAAAGCCCGGGTAAAGACAACAAGCAACGGCTTTGACCTTGATATTTCTTTCCGTGCCTCGTTGGGCATCATTTCCGCCGGTGATATTCTCGTACGCTGGCCTGTGGCGATTTTGCCCTGGCAGTTTGTTATGCTTTCGGAAAACAAAAAGCCTGGTCTGTCTTTGAGGTATCCTTTCGTCTTCGAACAGCAGGTCGTCCTGCGATTGCCCGATGGGTTCGATGTCGTTGCCCTTCCCTCAACGCGTCCATATGGCTTTACAGGCATATCATTAACGGAAGAGATGCAATACAACAGAAGAAAGAGAAACGTAGAGGGTGGGTATAAAGTAGTTGTTTCTTCCTCAGCAACTGATGGAGAAGGCTTCAGAAATTTACAGTCTGTGATCAGGAGAAACCTGGCCTGGGCGGATATGACCATTCCTCTTAGAAAAACACAATGAACCTGAAATGGGGTTGATGCAGCGATGAAAAAAGATGTTTCAGAAATCCTGAGGGACCTTCTGACGGAGGCTTTACTGGAGATCGCCGGGGAACGGGGGAAAACGCTCGATGAGGAACTGATTGTAGAAATAGAAAGGCCCAGGCGAGAGGATCACGGCGACTGGGCTACAAATGTCGCCTTGCAGTGGGCTAAATTCCTTGGTGAAAAGCCCCGGATATTGGCCGAGGACATTGTGAGACGCCTCGAACATAGCGAATATCTGAAAGAAGTCAAGGTGGCAGGTCCGGGATTCATAAACTTCGTCCTCTCGGACAAATGGATATCGGACCTGCTTTCTAACGTCATAGAAAAGCAGGAGGACTTTGGTCGCGTTGATGTAGGAAAAGGAAGAAAAGTACAGGTGGAATTTGTGAGTGCCAACCCCACCGGGCCTTTGCACGTAGGACACGGTAGGGGTGCCGCCGTTGGTGATATATGTGCAAACATCCTTTCCTACGCTGGTTGGGAAGTAGAAAGAGAATACTATATAAATGATGCCGGACTGCAGATGGAACTTCTGGGAAAGTCCGTTCAGGCCCGGTATTTCGAGATTTGCAGGAAGCCGGAACTGGTCACCTTCCCCGAGGACGGATACAAAGGTGCTTACATATACGAAATCGCAGATAAGATACGCGAGGCCGAAGGGGAGAGGTTCCTGGATGCAGATCCCGAAAAAAGCCTGGTTTTTTTCAAGGATTATGCAATATCTGATATCCTGAAAGGCATCAAGGAAGACCTTTCCCGGTTCGGGGTAGTGTTCGACGTCTGGTTCTCTGAAAAATCCCTGTATGAGGGCGACGCAGTTGAAAGGACCATCGCCACTTTAAAAGAGAACGGTTACGCCTACGACGCCGACGGGGCGATATGGTTCAGGTCTACCGCCTTTTCGGACGACAAGGACAGAGTGCTTGTGCGCAGCAATGGTGTTCCCACTTATTTCATGTCCGACGTGGTTTATCATAAAAACAAGTACGACAGGGGATTCGATCTGGTAATCGATGTTTGGGGCGCAGACCACCATGGTTACATCCCCAGGATGAAAGCTGCAGTCCAGGCTCTGGGCAGAAAGCCGGAGGATCTTGAAGTGCTTCTCATACAGTTCGTCAACCTCCTAAGGGGCGGCGAACAGGTAGCCATGTCCACGCGTTCAGGTGAATTCGTCACCCTCCGCGAAGTTATAGAGGAAGTAGGGATCGACGCGACAAGGTACTTTTTTGCCATGAGACGCTCGGACAGTCATCTGGACTTCGATCTTGACCTGGCGAAGAGTACCTCCACTGAAAATCCGGTTTATTACGTGCAGTACGCTCATGCCAGGATAAACAGCATCTTCCGGGAAGCGGAATCGAGGGGAGCCCCTCTTTCCAGGGATCCATCCGAAGTCGATGTGATGCTTCTCAAGGAACCTGAGGAGACGGCGCTTATCAGGCAAATAGCTTCCTTTCCTGACGAAATAAAAAAAGCGGCGGAAGAATTCGCACCTCACAGGATAACCTTTTTCGCTTACGAACTTGCCGGAGCCTTCCACAGTTTTTACAATGCCCATAGGGTACTGGGCGTTAATGAAGATCTGGAAGCAGCACGTTTGTGCCTCACCAAAGCTACCAAAGTGGTGCTTGCCAAGGCTCTGGACCTTCTTGGGATAACGGCACCGGAAAGGATGTAAAGGTGAAATGATCCGGTTGCGCTGGGTTTTTCTTCTTGCGGCGGCTTTTTGCATCCTGGCGATAATCGGAACTGCCTATATAGTGGAGATCAACAAGATTCGGAAACTCTCCGTTCTGGTGGATGAGCGAATGGACCGCCTGGTGAGAATGAGCAGAAAAATGCAGGAAATGGAAGATAAGATCCGGTTTTACAAAACGCCGGAAGGGATTGCCAGGTTGGCAAGAGAACAGTTCAACCTGACTTATCCGGGCGAGCAAATCTTTCGGATCGAGATCGTTTCGGGAGACGACTTGCCTCCGGAGAAGCCGTAGCGTATAATTCTCATTCGTTTGTCCCCTGTCCCTCTTTATGTCGGGAGGGACCAAAAGTCCAAAGGGAGGAGGTGAAAACGTGCGACCCTACGAATTGATGGTAATCCTCGAGCCTGAGCTCGAAGACCACAAGGCACTCGTCGATGAGATACAGGAGGTCGTGCGGAACCTCGGGGGTGAGATCGAAAAAGCCGAAGTATGGGGTAAGCGGCGCCTTGCATACCCTATCCAGAAGCGAATAGAAGGCCACTATTCGGTAATGGCTTTCAAGATCGAACCTGAAAAAGTATCCGAGGTCGAAAGGATTCTGCGGTTGAAACAGCAGGTTATGCGTCATCTTGTCACCCTTCGTGATGAAAGCTAGGGAGTGATTTCGTTGGCACGAGGTTTCAACAAGGTTATTCTTATGGGCAACCTGGCCAGGGATCCGGAAGTCCGATACACTACATCCAATCAGGCCATCGCCAAAATAACCGTAGCGGTAAACCGCATAAGCAAAAAACGCAACGGCGAAGTGCAGGAGCAGGTCGATTTTATTCCCGTAGTAGTCTTCGGGAGTCAGGCCGAAAACTGTGAACGTTATCTGCGCAAGGGCAGCGCCGTTTTGGTTGAAGGACGAATGCAGGTCAGAAACTACGAAACCTCAAGCGGCGAGCGCAGGTGGGTGACCGAAGTAGTTGCACAGCAAGTCAACTTCGTCGGCAGCAGACGCGACAACGACGGAGGCTCCCGAGGCCAGGAAGCAGATTCCGGCGCTACCAGAAAAGAACGGGTAGGAAGCCTTAGGGAAAAGGGTTTTGACGACGACTTCCCCATGGATTTTTCGGAAGTGGATTCCGAAAAGGGAGAAGACGACGAAGTGGACATCCCTTTTTAGAAGCGCTTCCCCTTTTAAGGCAAAAGGAGGATTGTCATGGCCTTTCCGAGAGGAAAAAGCAAGAGAAGAAGAAGGCCCAAGGTCTGCTTCTTCTGTATCGACAAGGTGGACGAGGTCGATTATAAAGAAACGGAAAAACTCAGAAAATACCTGAGCGAACGCGGCAAGATAGTACCACGTCGTGTTACAGGCAATTGTGCGAAGCATCAGAGGCAACTGACACGGGCCATTAAAAGAGCCCGCTTCATGGCCCTGTTGCCGTACACCGTCGAATAGGTTTACGGCATCAAAGTTTTTAAAAACCCCTTGGAGGGGGAGGGGCCGCGGCTTCTCCCCCTTTATTGGTAGTTTGAGTTTGTGATTGGGCTGACCATGGAAGGGGGAAGAAAATGAATAAAACCAGGGAAATGGTGGAATCGTCCCTTCTGATGGCTCTTGCTGTGGTCCTTTTTCTCGCAGGTTATGTGCTGCCTGTTGTTGGAATGATATTTTCCCTGGTTTGTCCGGCTCCGCTGGTCGTTTTGGGACTGCGGCACAGTATGGCCAGATCTGTTCTGGGAGTTTCCGTGGCTTCTATTTTGGTAAGTGCCTTTACCGGAGTTACAGGAGGGCTCTTCTTTCTTCTTGGATTTGGAATTCTCGGCGTGGGGCTTGGGATACTGGCCAAGCGGTTGAATTCCTCGGTAGAGATCCTCCTTTGGGGGGTTCTGGTCTCACTGGCCGGGAAACTGCTTCTCATGGTGCTGGTGGCCAAAATCACCGGGGTCAACCCCATGGGGCTTGGTCCGGAAGAAATAAGCTCCGTAATGGACAGTGCCCTTGCCGTTTACCAACGCATGGGCATGTCACCGGAGACTCTGGCAACCGCGGAAAAACAGATCAGGTCCACCTTGAGCCTGCTGCCCTACGTTTTCCCGGCGCTTTTGATAATGGCTTCCGCTCTGGATTGTTTTTTAAGCTACGTTGTCAGCCGTTCCGTGCTTAAAAGGATAGGGAGGGGTGTTCTCCCCCCCGTTCCTGCCCTTTCATATTGGCGTTTTCCCAGAAATCTTTTTTGGGCTCTACTGGTTGCGGTTCTTTTGTCTATGGCGGCTTACATAGAAAATGTTCCACCGGTGATTCCCAGGATCGGTCTTAATTTGCGCATCCTCGTGATGATTTTGTTTTACCTGCAGGGGCTGGCGGTTGCATGGGCCTTTATGTGCGTGAAGAAAGCGCCGAAAATCCTCAGGTTCATTGGAGTTTTTTTGACTCTTTTCGTGCCCCTTTTGACTCAACTGGCCGTTATTTTGGGTATTATTGACATGTGGTTCGACCTCAGGTCGAAATTTCGGAGGTGAGTAACCGATGAAATGTATCTTGCTTGAAGATGTCCGCAAATTGGGGAAAAAAGGAGAACTTGTGGAAGTCTCCGACGGATACGGGCGAAATTACCTTATACCCCGTGGCCTCGCCGAAGAGGCGACAAAGGGGAAAATAGCGGAGCTCAGGCAAAAGGAGAAAGCTAAAAAAGCGAAGGACGAGAAAGCCCGCGAGGAGGCCGAAGCATCAAGAAAGTACCTTCAGGGCAAAAACGTCAAGGTAAGGGCGAGTGCGGGCGAAAAAGGGAAACTTTTCGGCAGTGTTACCTCTACCCAGATTGCCGAAGCCATAGAAGAGCAGTTCAAGGTGAAGGTCAACAAGAAAGATATCAAAGTCGATGAACAAATAAAGGAACTTGGCACATATTCCATTCTTGTTCGGCTTTTTCAAGGCGTCGAGGCGAAGATGAACGTCACGGTGGAGGCAGACTGAGGTGCCGGCCCAACTCTTCGACAAGGTCCCTCCCCACAACCTGGAAGCCGAAAGGGCAGTTCTTGGCGATTGCCTTCTGGATGCAGAGGCGCTAACCCTCGCAGTGGACAGCCTCGTCCCCGAGGATTTTTATGACGTGGAACACCAGCAGGCCTTCAAGCTCATGAGAGACATGGCGGCCAAGTCTAAACCGGTGGATCCGCTGACTTTTCTTGAAGAATTTTCAAAACAGAAAATACAGGACTCTTCCTGGGGACAACCTTTCGTGGCAGGGCTTGTCGATGCGGTGCCGACGACGGCAAACGTGGAGTACCATATAAGGATCGTCAAGGACAAGTCAGTGCACCGTCGCCTTATCCAGGTCGGAGGCGAAATAGCGCGTCTGGGTTACGCCGAGGACAAGGAGCTTGAAGATGTCCTGGACGAAGCTGAAAGGGCGGTCTTCGAGGTTACCCAAAGCGGAAGCAGGGCGCCTTTCAGGCGCGTCGGAGATGTTTTGGCCCCGACCTTTCAGGCTATAGAAGAGAGGTTCCATTCTCCTGCAACTAATGTTACGGGCGTGCCGAGCGGATTCAAGGATTTTGAAACCCTGACGGGCGGGTTCCAGCCCGGGAGTTTGAACATCCTTGCGGCAAGGCCGTCCATGGGAAAGACGGCCTTCGCTCTGGACGTCGCCCTTTCGGCGGCCATAGACCACGATTGTCCGGTTCTTTTCTTCAGTCTGGAGATGAGCGCGGAACAACTGGTACAAAGGATGCTGGGATCACGGGCCAGGGTTAATATACACGACCTTCGCACGGGGATGTTTCATGAAAATAACTGGACCGACCTGGCCGAGGCTGCCGGAGAACTCTCCAGGGCGCCCATATTTATCGACGACAGTTCCGTTTTGTCCACACTTGATCTAAGGGCCAGGAGCAGGCGCTTCAAGTCTCAGTTTGTCAAGGACGGGATCGGCCTTGTAATTGTCGACTACCTTCAGTTGATGCATTTTACGAAGCGAATAGAAAACAAACAACAGGAAGTGGCCGAAATATCACGTTCTTTGAAGTCCGTAGCGAGAGAGCTCGACCTGCCGTTGATCGCCCTTTCCCAGCTTTCGAGGGCCGTGGAGCAACGAACCGAGAAAAAACCGCAACTTTCAGACCTCCGGGACAGCGGCGCGATCGAACAGGACGCGGACCTGGTCATCCTGCTTTACAGGGCGGGTTATTACGAAAATGCCGGGGAAGAGACGGACCCTACGGCCGAAGTCATAGTGGCCAAGCACAGGAACGGTCCCACGGGAACGGTGAAGCTCATCTTCCGCAAAGAATACACCCATTTTGTAAATATGGCCTGGGATTCTGTCTGACAGGAAACCGCCTGTCGGGGAAGGGACTGAAGATGGATTGGAGCGGGGAGAACCGCGACTTGCGCGGAATCGATGATGAAAGGGAACTTGTTCCTTTCCCCTTATATGCGGTAATGCTTTTTATCGCACTTACCGTACCCAACATGGTTTTTTCCGGTACGGCCTGGTTTCAGACACTGCACCTTGCCAAATGGTTTTTTGCTTTTGTTCCCGTCGGGATACTTGCCCTCTGTGCGGGATACCGGCTTGCCAGGTATGGCGTAAACAATACGGGTTTCACACTCGATCCTTTTGGGGCAATCTGGCTTTTTCTTCTCCTTTTTTTGACCCTTCAGCCTATCTGGGCTCCTTTGACCTCGATTTCAACCTTTGCCCGTGAATGGTTTTTCTTTGCCTCTCTTTGGTTCATTTACGTCCTTGTCCGATACAGGGGCGTCGGCAACCTCCTTGAGGTCCTTATTCTCGGAGCAGCAGTGAATGCCTTTTTAAATACGGTTTTTGCCGACCTTCAGATACGTGAACTGAATGGTTTATTCCCATTCATCCTCCCGACGCCGGGTAAATACATAGGAAATACGGGACAGCAGAACATGTTCGGCCTTTGGGTGGCGATGACGCTTTTGGGTACGGTCTATATTTTTTTACAACGGGGTAGGTCGTCGAAACATGGCGAAGTCGACATCAAGGCTTCGGCCAACCTGCTGCTTCTGGCGGGCCTGAGCTGGGGGATGTGGAACTCGACCAGCCGGTCCGCCTTTTTGTCCTTTCTTACCGGCTGGATCATTCTTGGATTTATCTATAAGCAACATAAATACTTTGGCTTGACGAAAAAGGCTTTTTGGAAAAGGAACTATGCTATCATCCTTGTTCTGGTGGTTACATTTTTCGCTTCCTATGCTTTCGGCAGGGGAAGTTTCTTTCTTACGAAATCAGGAGAGATGTTTACCGAACCAGAAACAGTCGGAAAACGGGACAGCATTTGGGCGACCAGTTACACAATGTTTCGCATGCATCCTGTAGCCGGTGTGGGATTGGGACATTACAAGTGGAATTACCTCGATGCACAAAAAGAAATGCTCAAGATATGGCCTCAGAAAGAATGGAAATTCACACTGTGGGCGCACAATGAGGTACTACAGTGGTTCTGCGAGACGGGACTTCCCGGCGGCATAGTGCTCGTCCTTTTCGCCTTCTGGTGGCTCAAGGCATTTAAAAGTGTGCTTTCAGGGCGGATACGGGTGGGACCGGAAGCGGCCTGGGCATGCGCCATGCTTTTTTTGATGTGGTTCAATGCAATGTGGACCAGACCCTTTCACAGGATCGAAAATGCTTTGTGGATGGCTTTCGCTTTTGCTCTGGCTAACAGGGGCATGTTGCCGGAAGTATCTGAATGGACGGAACTCAGGCGGGAGTGGATTGTCAAGCTCTTCGGGGCATCCATGTCGGCGGTGGCCTTAGGAGGCCTGATATTCCTGGTGAGCGGATTGTATGGCGACCGGCAGCTTCGGCTTGCGCTGGAAACGCAAGAGGCCGGAAAACAGCTCGAGTACCTTCAGTATGCAGAAAAACATTTAATGGTAAGCGACCTGGCAGAGCGCCAGATCGCTTACCATTACCTTGCAAGAGCCAGGGCTACAGGCAACGTGGATGACCTGGTTGAAGGCATCAACCGCCTGCACACTTATTTCATGAGAGAACCGCAGTCCCGAGAACTGAACCGGCTTCTTGGATTGTATAGCAGACTCGGCGAAACTGAACTCTTCGAGAGTGTCGCTTCCTATCTGCACCCATGGACAAGTTCTGATATCATTTTTTCGCCGGACGAAAAGGCGCTTCCGAGCGGGAAACAAAAGAAAGGTTCAGGAGATGTTCAGTAGCTCCTGATAGCGGGGGAAAGGCCAGAATTCAGCTGCAACGACTGTTTCCGCCTGCCGGCACAATTCCCTGAGTTCCTCCATTATGGGCAATACCTTTGCGTTGAGTTCATCAGCCTGTTTGGTAAGTGTATTATGGTTGTTCCCGTTTCTTATGTCAGAAAGTTTTTCAACGGCTACGAGAATATCCGACTTGAGCGTAACAAGGGAGCGTATATGTTTTTCCCATTCCGCAGTTTTATCTTTCAAATTTTCCGGCACAGCTGCGAAAGCCTCACCTTCCAGCCTTATCTGCTTTGAAAGGGCCGGCAGAACGCCTTCGCGAACCATGGAATCCATGACTGTTATGTCGATTTCAAGGGTCTTTATATACTGTTCCAGACGAGTTTCGTAATAAGCTGTTATCTCCCTGTCGGAAAAAATTCCGAGCTTCTCGAGAAGCTCTCGATGTTCCGGTACGAGATAAAGATTCAGGGCTTCCGCTGTAGTCTCTGCCAGCGGAAGGCCGCGGCGGATTGCCTCTACTTTCCATTCTTCGGAGTAGCAATTTCCCTCGAACCGGATGTTACTGCTTTCATTTACAGCAGTCTTGATAGCGTCCAGGGCAGCGTCGGCTACATCGGTTTCAGCCAGTCGTGCTTCGATCCTGTCAGCCATCTGGTCCATCCCCCATGTCCATATTGCCAAAACCATAGTCAGGGGACCTGCTGTGGACTGCGATGCTCCAGGGGCACGGAATTCAAATTTGTTTCCGGTGTACGCTATTGGTGCGGTCCTGTTTCGGTCGGTGTAATCGGGTTGAATCGACGGAAGCCTGGTCAGCCCCAGATCGAGCATGCCTTTTGAAGGAAGTTCTTCGGGCAGTCCTTCACCAATTCTTTCCAGTATTCCGGTGAGCACGTTGCCGAGATGGACGCTTATTATAGCCGGCGGCGCCTCGTTCCCACCCAATCGGTGCATGTTGCCGGGTGTCGCGACGGATGCCCTCAAGAGTCCACCGTAACGGGATACGCCTAAAAGCAAAGAGCAAAGAAGCGTCATAAACTGGAGATTTTTCCTTTGGCTCGAGGACGGCTTGAGGAGATTTCTGCCGTCACTGTCCTGCAGGGAAAAATTGAGATGTTTGCCGCTGCCGTTTATGAAGGCAAAGGGCTTTTCGTGAAGAAGCAACCGAAAACCGTGCTGGCGGGCAACGCGTCTCATCTGTTCCATCAGTATCTGGTTCTGATCCACGGCGAGGTTTGCCTCTGCGAACTGGGGCGCGAACTCGAACTGGCAAGGGGCGACCTCGTTATGCCGGGTCTTGAGAACCATACCGAGGCTCAGCATCCTTTCACCAAGGTCTTCCATGAAGGAAAGAACCCTGGGATGGATGGAACCGAAGTAGTGGTCTTCCATCTGTTGGCCCTTCGGAGGAGGGGATCCTATGAGAGTCCTTCCGCAATACAAAATGTCCGCACGCTCTTGAGCCTTCTCTGCGTCGATAAGGAAGAATTCCTGTTCAGCTCCCATGGTTACACGGACAGTTCGTACATTTCTGTTGCCGAAAAGTTTAAGGATTCGCAGGGTTCTTTCTTCCACCGCTGCAAGGGCACGCAGAAGGGGGGTTTTCATGTCCAGGGGCGTTCCGTCGTTGCTTATGAAAACCGAGGGAATGCACAAGGTTCCGCCCTTTTCACTGGGGATTACGAAGGCAGGGCTTGTCGGATCCCAGGCCGTGTACCCCCTAGCCTCGAAGGTCGACCTCATTCCTCCGGAGGGCAGTGACGAGGCATCAGGTTCGCTCTGGATCAGTTCCTCACCATTGAAGGATTCGATAGGCATCCCGTTTGCGTCGACAGTCAAAAAAGCCATATGTTTTTCAGCAGTGAGCTCGGTACGTGGATGGAACCAGTGAGTATAATGAGTAGCACCCTTTGTTATGGCCCATTCTTTCATTGCCGTGGCGACGATGTCGGCCGTCGCGAGGTCGAGTTTTTCTCCGCCGGAAACGCTGTTTTTAAGCTTTTCATAGGTTTGTTTCGGGAGCCCTTCCCGCATGGCTCTTTCGCCAAACACGTTGGTTCCGAATGTATCTGTAGGCCGTGCTCCGTTCATTTGGACTCCCCCCATTTTGCATATTGACGTTATATACCACATAAAAAGCATGTATGCAAGCAAAAGGACAATCTAAATGCCAAAAATTGGTCCTGATAATGGCAAAAACAGAGGGAAAAGCGTGTATACACAACGATTTAAAATATGTTTACAGTTTTTTGATGTTTGCTCAGTGGTTTTTTAGCGCTTTACGAGAAAGGTTTATATGTGTGCGCATAAGTTTTTCAGCCAGGTCTGTGTTCTTTTCCCGGAGAGCTTCGAGTATCCGCCGATGTTCGTCCAGGCTGGGGTTGGAGTCGAAATCAAAAAATGACTCGAAAAAAACCATGTAAACATAAACTCGTGAAAGGACGTTACCGATGAATTCGCAGAGCATGCGATTGCCGCTGGCTTCGGCGATAATCCCGTGGAAAGCTATATTTACGCGCAGGTAATTGTCCAGGTTCCTTTCGGCGAAAACCCTTTCTTCTTCGCGGATATTTTCCTCCAGCCTGTAAAGATCGGGTGGGGTTATCCTGGAAGAGGCTTTTCGGATGGCAAGGCATTCGAGATATTCACGCAATTCGTAGGCATCCTCGATTTCCTCTTTTCCTGGAAGGACAAGGCGTGCTCCGAAATTAGGGACAAAATCCACCAGGCCCTCGTTTGCAAGTTTCCTGAGGGCTTCCCTAACGGGTGTTCGGCTTACCTTGAAATCCCTTGCGAGGGCAGCTTCCGGTAGGCGCTGGCCCGGCCGCAGTCTCTTCTCGAAAATGCTTTTTCGCAGCTGTTCGTAAACATATTCGGAGGCAGTAGAGAAATCGTCGGGCTTTCGCAAAATGTTCCCCTCCTATAGTCGTCTTTTCCCTCGAGCCATTGTAGTTGATAAACCATTTCTGCAACACGCGATATTAAACATATCTCGGAGGTTGACGGAATGTGATTCATGGTGTAAAACAAGTTGTATACTTAGTATACCACGTATACTTTATAAAAGTAAGGGGTGTTCAAGATGTATGACGACCTGAAAGGGCGCAGGGTTCTTGTAACCGGAGGGGCAAGCGGCATCGGCGAAGCCACGGCAAGACGTTTTCTCGCAGAAGGTTGCAGTGTTGCCGTTTTCGACAAGGACGAAAACGGCCTGAAAAGATTGGCGTCTGAGCATCCCGGAATCGAACTGGTGTTGCCCGGAGATGTGAGCGAACCCGATGACGTGGAAAAGGCTTTTGAGAAAATCGACAGGCTCTTGGGTGGCCTGGACATCCTCGTTTCCAATGCAGGAATAAGCATCCGAAAGCCTTTTACAGAGATATCGCAGGAGCAGTGGCAGAAGGTGACAGGGGTAAATCTGGGTGGAATGTTTCTTTTTGCCAAGGCAGCTGTCATGCGGATGAAAAAGCAAAAGTACGGCGTCATCCTCATGACGGCGTCCACAAACGGTATGGAAGCCCATCCTCTTTATGCCGACTACAATGCCTCAAAGGCCGGCGTAATCCTCTTGACCAAAACGCTTGCCCTTGAATTTGCCCCTGAAATCAGAGTGAACTCTGTGAGTCCCGGCTATGTGCTCACGCCCATGCAAAAAGCTGAGTACACGGAAGAGATGCTCGAGGAGGTAAACAGCAAAATCCCCTTGAAAAGGCACGCAACGCCCGATGAGATTGCATCTGTTTTCGCTTTTCTTGCTTCATCGCAGGCTTCGTATATCACTGGCGCCAATATCCCCATCGACGGCGGTGAAACGGCCGGTATTGTTTGAGGTTTATACGCGAAGGAGGAGTGTAAATGAAACATGAAGAGCTTTTCAGCCTGAAGGGCAAGGTTGCTGTGGTCACCGGGGCGGCTTCCGGAATCGGGAAAGGATGCGCCCGATTTCTTTCCGAAATGGGAGCCCAGGTGGCACTTGTCGATATTTCCGAGGAAAAGGGCGAGGCCGCCGCTTTGGGAATCGGTACGTCGGCGTTTTTTATCAGGTGCGACATTACTGATGAATCCTGTTGCGAGTCCATGGCCGCCACCGTTAAGGAGCGTTTCGACAGAGTCGACATACTGGTCAATTGCGCCGGCGTGATCAGAAGAAAGAGCGTTGTCGAGCTGACCGAAGAAGACTGGGACATAGTGCTTGATGTAGGTCTTAAAGGTGCTTTTCTAGTTTCCAAACACCTGATACCGATCATGGCTTCAGGCGGGGGAGGAAGCATAATAAATATCGGGTCAGGCTGGGGGATCAAAGGAGGACCTAAAGCCGCAGCGTATTGCGCAGCCAAGGGCGGAATAACCAATCTGACCCGTGCAATGGCTATCGACCACGGTCCCCAGAATATCAGGGTAAATTGCGTTTCCCCAGGAGATACCGATACCCCGCTTTTAAGGGATGAGGCAAGGCAACTTGGGATAAAAGAGAATGAGTGGCTTGCAGAAAGCGCCGATCGCCCCCTGGCCAGACTCGGGCAGCCCCTGGATATCGCAATGGCCGTTTACTTTTTGGCGAGCGGCCTGTCTGCTTGGATAACCGGCGCGAATATCGTCGTAGACGGCGGCGGGACGGCCTGACTGCAAAATCAGGCAAAAAGCATATAAAAGGAGACTTTCCAATGAAAAAAAAGAAGGTAACTCATCCGTACATCCCGAACTCAGATCCGGATATCCAGCGGGAAATGCTGGAAGCCATCGGAGTCTCAAGCATGGACGAATTCTACCAGTGCATTCCGGAACCTCTTCGCCTCAAACGGAAGCTGAATTTGCCGGAAGCGCTGGGAGCAGAATGGGACCTGAAAAGGCACGTAGAGGGCATGATGAAAAAAAACACTTCCTGCAGGGAATATCTCAGTTTCCTTGGCGGCGGGTGCTGGCAGCATCACGTTCCGGCAGTGTGTGATGAAATCAACAAAAGATCGGAGTTTTTGACGGCCTACGCGGGAGAACCTTATGAGGATCATGGCAGGTTTCAGGCTCTGTTCGAATATGCGAGCATGATGGCTGAACTCGTAGATATGGACGTGGTAAACATACCAACCTACGACGGTTCGCAGGCTGCGGGCACGTCATTGAGGATGGCATCACGTATAACGGGCAGAGACCGTGTAGTCCTTGCAGCCAACTCGAATCCAGACAGAATAAGGGTGATCAAAAATTACTGCTACCCGGACATGGAAGTTATCCTGGCTGATTTCACCGGGGAAAGCGGGACCGCGGACACTGCGAGGCTCCAAAAATTAATAGGTAACGACATCGCGGCGGTATATCTCGAAAATCCGTCTTATTTCGGGACCATCGAGACAAATGGCAAAAGGATAGCCTCAATGATCCATGAAGCGGGAGGACTCTTTGTCGTCTGCTGTGACCCGTCGTCGCTCGGTGTAATTACACCGCCGCCACGTTATGGAGCGGATATAGTATGTGGAGACCTTCAGCCTCTGGGCATGCATATGTATTACGGAGGAGCCAGGGCCGGATTTATTGCAACAAGAGATGAAGAGAAATTCGTTTCGGAATACCCATCCCGGCTTTTCGGCCTTGCACCGACTACTCATGGAGAATGGGGTTTTGGCGACGTCGCCTGGGAGCGCACGTCCTTTGCAAAGAGGGAAAATGCTAAGGAATTTGTCGGGACTGCGGCGGCTCTCTGGGCCATAACAGCAGGTGTCTATCTCGCACTTATGGGGCCTTCGGGCATGAGGGAACTGGGCGAAGGTATTCTCAAGCGCAACGCCTATGCCAGAAAACGACTCTCAGCCATCTCCGGTATCAAGGTTCTTTTTGATAAGGGGTTCTTTTTCAAGGATTTCGTTCTCAACTTTGATGACACCGGGAAAACGGTGAAAGAAATCAACGCTTCACTCATGGAAGAGAGCATCTTCGGTTGCATCGACCTGTCGCGCGAATATCCCGCACTTGGGCAAAGCGGTCTTTTTGCGGTTACGGAGGTCCATTCTGCAAGCGATATAGACATGCTTGCTGTCGCTTTGGAGAAAATTCTGGGATAACCAGGGAAGAAGTGTGAAGGGGAGCTGAAAGAAATGGGAATGAATACCAGAACCAAAATCAGAGATTTTCACCAGGCTCGATGGGACGAGCCGATCATATATGAGCTTTCCAAAGGTGGGGAGCGCGGTATCCTCGTTCCCGAGTTCGAAGAAAATATCCAGGATCCGTGTATACCAAAAGAAATAAGACGGAGCGAAGCCCCGAATCTCCCTGAAATGGGGCAGATGCGTGTCTTAAAACATTTCTTGAGGCTTTCTCAGGAAAACCTCGGAGCGGACCTAAACATAGATATAGGACAGGGCACTTGTACGATGAAATACAGTCCCAAAATAAACGATCAGCTGTCCGCCGATCCGAAAGTCGCGGAACTTCACCCCCGGCAGGACGAATCTACCGTACAGGGGCTGTTGAAGATGGTCCACGAAACGGACCTCTTTCTCCGTGAAATTTCCGGCATGGACCGATTCACCTTCCATCCGGGCGGGGGTTCCCATGCTCTTTTTACTATAGCTTCAATAATCAGGAAATGGATCGACAACAAGGGTGAATC
>JAHDOX010000123.1 GCA_018434645.1 Synergistales bacterium
TCTTTTGAGGATTCGGCGGAAGAGGGTTTATTACGATCCATTTTGTTATTGCTTTTACGAGAGGATCTGCGGCGTTTTTTCCCGGTTTTCCGTTTGCCGCTTTCTTTTTGTTCAGAGTGAGCATTCCCGCCTTTTGATTCGCTCTCTTCTATTACATCTTCACTATACGCTTTTGTCAGGATTTCAAGTTTTGTCTTTTTCTTTTCTGGTGTTTCCGGTTTTATTTGTATGTCTTCCACAAAATTTTCAGGCTGCTCATTTTCCCAGGACTTCCCTTCTTCCACACATGTCCGGAAATTTTCAAAATCTTCTATTTTGACCAGAAATTCACCTTTTTCAGGGTGGAAGATGCGAACGGAATTCGAAGGTATGTCCACACCTGAAACTATGTAACTGGTTCCGGGTGTTTTTATCTTCGTTCCAGGGTTGGGAAGGTCCTTCCAGAGCTCGCGATATATTTCGTGCTCATAAGCCATGCAGCACATGAGTCTTCCGCATATACCGGAAATCTTTGACGGATTCAAGGCGAGGTTTTGTTCCTTGACCATCTTGATGCAAATGGGTTCGAAATGTTCGAGCCAATAAGAACAGCAACAGGGCATTCCGCACGGAGAAAGCCCCTTGACGACCTTCGCTTCATCTCTTACTCCTATTTGACGCATTTCTATACGGGTCTTGAAAACACGGGCAAGATCGCGCACATAAGCGCGAAAATCGATACGCTGTTCAGCAGTAAAATAAAAAAAGAGCTTTTTCCCGTCCAGAAGGTACTCTACGTCTACAAGTTTCATGGGTAATTTATGTTCACGTAGCATTTGCCTTGCGGCAACAAGTATTTTTTCTTCTTCCTCTTCCTGCCCTCTCCTTGTATTGAGGTCTTCTTCGTTCGCAGCACGTATGAACTCGATTTCCTGAAAAGGCGGTTCCCCTCCCTTGGCCTGAGGGTCTGTCGGGGCGCCCAGAACGCGTTTCCTGCAACCTTCGACTTTTTCTGAATCTGATTCGCCGATGATCAGAGACAATTCCATACCTCTTGCGGACGAAACAACTGCCTGCTCCGCTTTTTTTAGTAGAAAGTCGGTATCTAGAGCCCCGATGTACCTTGGTTTACCAAAGGTCGCCAAATACATGGTCAAATTGTGATCCCTCCTGCAATGCTTCGTGTACCAGGTCCTGGATCATAGCCGCTTTGAGGTTCCCCTTTTCGCTTATCATTCTGACTGTTTCGATCCTTGCTGCTAGTTGATGTTTCCGTTTTTTTACCAATGGGGGAATCCATTCTGACAGGTCCAAAAGGAGCTCAAAAGGTTTATTTCCTTCCACGGACTCGATCCATTTCATAAATTCTTCAATATCTTCCGGGAAGTTTGACAGACCGCTTGTATTTTTTGCTGGATATTTGAAGACAACCAGGCGGCTTCTCAGTGTAGGTATAAGATTGTCCTCTTCCAGGAGCAACAGTATTCTCCCTTTTTCCGGCGGTTCTTCAGTTATTTTCAAAAGGCTGTTTCCCGCCGGGAGAGAAAGCCTGTCACAACCATACAAGACAGCAAACCTGCATGGCCCGGTAACCGGTACCAGCGAGATATCCTCCCATATTCGCCGACAATCATCAATCCCCGGAGCCTGATCGAAAGAGCCCTTGGTGATTAGATCAGGATGGGTCTTGCCCACCCAAAGGCGGCAGGAAGGACATTTTTGGCAAGCATTACCTTCAAGGCAAAGAACGAGCCCTGCAAGTTTTTCCGCCAGTTCCTGCTGAAGTGGCTTTGGTGTGATTAAAGCGGCGCATCTGCCTGAAACTAGTAAGGAAGCTATGTTTTCAAGACTTTTCGAGATATCCGATTTACGGTCTTTTTGTTCGGTCATTTCCGTGAACTCCTTTTTCACCTGCTCCTTCGACTCATTTTTCTGCAAATTTTAACATCTTCTTGATGCGATCCAGTTCCACTTTTATATTACGAGCGGTTTCATCCATGGTGCCTTTGGCATCTATCCTGCGAATCCTTTCCGGTTCTTTTTTCCATAAAGACCTGTATCCTTCCGAAATCCTTTCAAGCAGCTCACGATCTGACTCTATCCTGTCGGGTTCTCCCCTTTTCGATATGTGCTCCAGAGCTTTTTCTACATCTACGTCAAGCCAGAAGGTGATGTCCGGTTCCGGAAGTCCTGCGGTTTTTATCAGTCTGCGAACCTCGTCTTCCGGAAGGCCCCTCCCCCATACTTGATAGGCTATGGTCGAGTCGTTATATCTCTCGCAAAGGACTATTTTGTTTTGGTGAAGTGCTGGAAGGATAACACGCGTTACGTGCTCGCACCTGTCGGCTACAAAAAGCAATGCTTCAGTCCAGGAATGCAGGAAATGTTCCTTTATTATAAGGTCTCGAAGAGCTTGTCCGCCTTCCCAACCGCCCGGTTCCCTTGTCACCAGCGTGCAGTCACAGCCGGCGATATCTTTTATGGTTTCTTCAAGGATTCGCGTTTGTGTGCTTTTACCTGAACCGTCGATGCCCTCTATCGTTATGAACAAATTGATGTCCTCCCAGGGTTTAGAGCATATTTATAATTGAACTGTCCTTTTATGCCATGAAAGTTTGAATAGCCTGAACACCAGCACTCCAAGCAGCTTCAGAACCTGTAAAATAAACCGACGGACTGTCTTTCTTCCGGATCCCTGTCCTGGTATTTGTAGAAAACGCCCCAGCTTTCTCCTATTTTGAATCGGCTTTCCGCAGACCAGCTTCCTCCAGACTCGTCCCACCATTGGGCGCTAAGCGAAACCGGGCCTCTGGAAAATTCATCGTTGAAGGCCAAACCTGTTCCCGCGTATCCGTGAACTGCACCAGCCCAAAACCTGGTGAAATCGGTGGTATAGCCTATCGCGGCCGTTGAACCATGCCGGTCGCCTATATCCTGTGTTCCCAAAAGCAACGAATAAGGACTGTTTTTCCTTTTGAAAAGAAGGTAGGAATCCAAAACCGCATCACTTTCCGAAAACCCCGAACTGACGCCATGCACGGCAAGATCCCCCCTTACTTCTATATCGTCCAGATAGGATATTATCCTGTCCGTCTTTTCCAAAAGGACATTAACATCTTCTATTGTAAAGGGCGGTCCCTCTTCTCTTTCACCTTCCATGAAACGACGAATGGAAACCGCCATTGACTCCATCTCCCTGGCTGCGGCGTCGACCCTCTGAATGACTGATTTGACGTCCTTGCCCGACGGGCCCTCCTCTTCGAATCGTTTTGCCATGCCGTCAAGGCGGACTGAAAAATCCCGTAGTTTGGAAACCGTGGCGGAAAGGTTTTCCCGGTTTTCCTCAATTACTACATCTATACGCCGGGTCAGTTGCTGGATTGACAAGCTAGCCTCTTTTACGGAATCACCCGCGTCGGACAGGAACGTTTCGACTTTAACAGTGGTTTTCGACAAATCCGAAAGAAAATCTTTGACACTCCTGAATGTACTTTCTATCTCTTCAAGGCTTTGACTGGCTCCTGCCAAAACGTCGTCGAAGGTGGGAGGAATTTCGCCTTTGCCCTTGTCTCCCGGTTTCATATAATCTTCTGATATACCCCTTTTTACATTGACACGCGGTTCTCCAAGCAGTCCTCCCAGATCTATGCTGAAGTTGCTGTCTACAGGTATGCTTGTTCCTTCACGAATTTCAAGTTCCACCAGCACACCTCGATCCAGAAGGCGCAGATCCGAAACCCTGCCTGCTTCGATACCGGAGACGAGAACAGGAGCACCCCTTGAAAGCCCCATGGCATCGACAAACTCTACTTCCAGCTTGTAGCCCCGTTGCCTCAAGCCCCTTCCACCGCTTATGAAAACAAGTGTTCCAAGAAAGACTATCGCGGCGAAAATTGCAATCCCTACACGCATTTCCCTGCTCATGGAACATTCGCCTCCCCTATCGAGACGAGCCCTGAAGCAAAAAACCTGACCGATTGATCCCGGGATGAAATCCAGGCTTCTTTCGATCCTTTCCAGACTATCTTTCCCGATTCCATTAGTACGAGGCTGTCCCCGATTCCAAGAGCGGAAACAAGGTCATGGGTAACAACAAGAGCAGCGACTTTGAATTTATGTGTAAGCTCATAAACGAGGGCGTCTATATGACGGGCAGTAACAGGATCCAGGCCGGTCGTCGGTTCATCAAGCAGTAATACCTCCGGTTCATGAACGAGTGCCCTCGCTATGGCGACACGTTTTCTCATTCCGCCGGAAAGCTCGCCCGGATACATGTTACTGACATCCTTGTTCAGTTCGACATGCTGAAGTATGTCGAGAACAGCTTCTTTTACCTGCTCTTCATTGGTAACGCCTTTACAATATTGTAATGGGAAACCAATATTCTGTTCCACTGTCATGGAGTCGAACAAGGCTCCGTTTTGGAAAACGACTCCCAGACGTTTTCTCAACGGAACAATAAACTTCTCTGGCGTTTGAGGCGAAATCTCCTTACCGAAAATGTTCACGCTACCGCCTTCGAACTTTTGTAAGCCCGCTATGACGCGCAATGTCGTTGTCTTTCCGCACCCCGAGGTTCCCAACAGGCAGGTTGTTTCACCTTTTTGCATCTTCAGGTTTACTTTGTGAAGAACCCGGTTTCGGTCAAAAGAAACCGAAACGTCACGAAGGGCTATCACGATGTCTGCCATCAAGCCTCACCACCGAAAAGAAAAGCGGAAAGGATATAGTTAAAAACGAGTATCAGCATGTTTCCCCATACAACTGCACGAGTCGTGGCCTCTCCAACACCCTTGGCTCCTTTTGTCGCCATGAAACCCTGTGAACAGGCCGAAGCGGAAATGAGACCACCGAAGACAAACGCCTTTAACAATCCCCCCCAGACATCGGACGGGTCCATAAGCGCCTCGATGGACCGCCTGAAAATATGCAGATTGACACCGTGAGCCGCTACGTAAACGGCACCGCCTCCGATGCCTATGAAAAACGAAAAGGCCGTCAACACAGGGACCATTACCAGACTCGCCAAGAATCTCGGAGTCCCCACGAAAACTACTTCGTCCAATCCGAAAGATCGAAGTGCATCCAGTTGTTCGGTCACCTTCATGGAACCTATCTCCGCAGCCATAGAAGCGCCCACCCTGCCGCAGACGACAAGACCTGTGAGTACCGGTGACATTTCCCTGACAAGGCTGAGGGCGATTACACCGCCTATGTAGCTTGACGCCCCGAAACGGATAAACTGGTCCAGCGTCTGGACTGCCATTACCATCCCCGTAAAGGCGCTTGTAATTGAAACCACGAGAATCGATTTGACGCCTATTCGCTCCAACTGCTCGAAAAGATCCTTGCGACTCCAGGTTCCCGCAAGGATTCCTGTAATTATTTTCCCGGAAAAAACGCCGTAAGCTCCAAGGGTGTTGAGAAGCTCGATAGCCTGTCGTCCTGCCAATGCAAAAAAATGCACGGTTCCGCTCCTTCCCGTCAAAATGCCTCTTTCTGTTGGATCAATACCTGGACGTCCCTGCGAAGGAGGCCATCTACATAATAATTGGACTGATAGACTTTCATCAGACCTTTTTCCATTTTATCTTTCTTTATTTCGCTCAGGAGTCTGTAGTCCGTGTCTTTTTGCTCCCTTTCCCAGGGGGGTCTTGCATCGATTTCACAATCCAGTTCGACGACGACCTCGTTGTTCCTTTCCAAGGCGTCTATTTCTTGCAACAATCCTTCGAGACTTTTTATGGTCCTTCGTCCCGCAAGCAGAGATTCCTGGACGGGCTCGTCTATTCCACCGCCTCTGACTACGACTTCGCAGATTCCCCGGGCTGTCTCCGGGACTGTCAATGTGAAGGTTCTTTTTATTGCTTCTTCACGATATGGCTGCAAAGTGACGGTTATGTCGAAATTGCTGCCAGGTTTGACCGGTTGCTCCGGAACGGAAACATCCTGGATTAGCAAAACACGCGGTTCGTGTGTCATTTCAACGTCGATTTGAAATCCGAGAGGACTTATTTCACGAAAAGGGTTCAGTGTAAGCGCTTTAGACAGTTCCCTTGTTTCCCTTAACATATCCTTGGCAATATCCTTATTCGAATAGAACATGTTTGTACGCTGCCAGCCATGGATCAGCCCCCCGCCCTCCACCATGAAGGCGATCCTGGCCGTCCCTTCCCTTTTCTGACCCCAGGTATTGTCCACTAACCCCATGACCAGATCGGGTAATATTTCCGCGACAAGGTAGGGATCCTGAACCATGTGGAATCTCTTTTTGTGCTCCCTCGTTGCATCAACATCCCTGAGGGTCACCGAGACATCGACACTGGGGGCAAGCCGTCCGAGCTGTCCTCCTATGCCCTGTGGACGATCCTGGGTTACGATACCGATAATGGAACGGGGCGTACCTATCTTGAATGGTGCCTGCAGACTCGGAATTATGTCATGTACCCAGGCTTCTGCCAGTGGAAAGGAAACAGCCCCACGGTTCATGAAAGGGTGCGCGAAAGCTACGAACCGGTTGTCTTCGGAAAAGGCCGTAAGGGTCCCCGTAGCCGCAACCAAAACATCGCCCCAAGCCACAAGGGCGCTTACCGCAGATCCCGGTCTCAGGCTCGGGGTCATATTTACCGGAAGGTTTATCAAGTTTCCCGAGGACGGGAGAGTTTGGTACTTTACGTCCAGACTTTCACCTACACTTTGAGCAGCACGTGTACTCAGCCCGGAAATCATCACCGGAGACGATATTGTTTCCGGTTTGTTGACTCCGACAGGTAGTTGCAACCCCTTCAGTCCGGGGACATTATCGGGCCAGTCCCAAAGTTCCATCATCTCTTCTATGGGTGTGACCAGTCCGCGATCGTGATCGCTGAAGTTCCATCCATACCCTATCGCACCCGCAATCTTGCCGTTTATGTAAACCGGGCTGCCGCTCATGCCGGCGGCTATTCCGCCCGTTTCTTCTATAACTGGTCCTCCAGCCTTTATAAGTATCAGGTGTTTCGGTGTCTCTTCCGAAGGTACTATGCTGATGACCTTGACGGGAAAAGAAACGACTTCGGTCCCGCGGACTACAGTATAAGCTTCACCAGTCATCCCCGGTCGTATCTGATTTAGGGGCATTATTTCAGCTTTCGGCGTAAAAGCAGTCGCGCCCGGAGCTTCTAAGACAGAAAAGAGGGCAAACAACGCTGTATAAAAAAGAAATTGAAATTTTTTATTCATTTGCATCCTCCCCTTCACCCCTGTCAGCATCAGACCTGTTTCCTCCGCCTGAGTTCCGCGAAAATAAACTCGTCGATGTCGCCGTCAATGACGGCTTGCACATTACCTTTTTCGAAATTGGTTCTGTGGTCTTTCACCAGAGTATATGGATGGAAGACGTAAGACCGGATCTGGCTGCCCCAACCTATTTCCTTTTTTTCGCCCTGAATGTTTTCCAGTTGTTCCTGACGTTCCTGCAGCATTCTTTCGTACAGCCGCCCTCTTAGTATCTGCATTGCCACTTCACGGTTCATGTGCTGCGATCTTTCATTCTGGCAACTGACAACTATTCCGGTAGGGATGTGTGTAATCCTGACTGCGGAATCTGTCATATTGACATATTGACCTCCTGCCCCTCCGGATCGGAAGGTATCTATTCTAAGATCTTCCGGGTCGATTTCCACTTCTACATCCTTGGGAAGGTCAGGCGATACGCTGACTGAGGCAAAACTCGTGTGACGGCGTTTTGCAGTATCGAAGGGGGAAATGCGAACCAGACGATGGACTCCTCGTTCGCATTTTAACAGTCCATAGGCATATTCTCCCTTGATAAGCACGGTTGCTGATTTTATCCCCGCCTCTTCGCCCTGAGAGATTTCGAGGACCTGGACCTTGAAATCCTGTCTTTCCGCCCAGCGAAGATACATTCTGTAAAGCATCTCCGCCCAATCTTGCGAATCGAGACCACCCGCACCTGCATGGACATTGAGAATCGCGTCGGATTCATCATATTCTTCGTCCAGAAGCAAAGTGATACGCCTTTTCCCAAGGTCTTCTCTAAGGGCTTCGGACCTCTCCCGGAATTCTTTTTCCAGTCCGCGATCATCTTCCGACGAGAGCAGTTCGGCAATCGTCTCAAGTTCCTCCATCTCTTTTTCGTACTGTTTCAACATATCCATTCGCTCCTGGAGCCTTGCCAGGTTACGTGTAATTTCCTGGGCGTCACTTCGGCCCCAGAAATCGCTTTCTGACGTCAGTTTCGTCAATTCACCGATTTGTCCTTGCAGGCTGTCGGGGTCAAAGGCTGTCCCGCATCTCACATATACGTGAGCGCAGTTCCTCCAGTATCGTAGTTATGGGTAAAACAGACATCTGTACTCCTCCTTCTGACAGGTGTTCAAACATCGCCGTTTTTCAAGCTATCATTGTTGTCGGTGGCATTTCATTATATCATCAGCATCGGTTTCAGTTTTTACCAATTGGAGTGACGCGTGATGATGCGTTCCACAAACACCAAAAAAGCCCTTCTGAAAGCTTTGATCGAAAAAGAAGGGAAAGTAATCTCCGGACCTGAATTATGCCGCATTGCCAAGGTTTCCCGACAATCGGTATGGAAGGCCGTCGACTCTCTTCGTCTCGAAGGTTTCGAAATAGAATCTGTACCTCATAAAGGATATCGCCTTGTGGAATCAGCGACAGCTGACCTGAGCCCCACTTGGCTGGAACTGGAGCTGGAAGACTGTCCCTGGGGAGATACTGTCCTCTTCTGGGAATCATTGGGCACTACGCAGGAACCAGCCAAGGAACTGGCGAAACAGGGTGCCCCCGAGGGCCTTCTTGTCTTGGCAGCGGAGCAGACATCCGGAAGAGGACGTCTGGGTAGAAAATGGCTGTCTCCACAGGAAGGCAGCATATGTTTTTCCATTATAGTCCGGCCCAACCTGGTGCCCGGCAGGATACAGCTCCTGAGCTTTGCGGCGGCAATCGCCGTTCATGAAACACTGGAAACGGAATTCGGTGTAGACTTCGAGCTAAAGTGGCCTAATGATATCCTCTTTCAAGGAGCCAAGGTCTGCGGAATCCTTACGGAAGCGTCAAGCGAGCCGGGACACGTTCACTTTGCGGTAACCGGAATTGGATTAAACGCAAACATTGACCCAAGATCTATTGCCATGGACGTAGCGGGCGATTCTACGTCATTGCTGGCTATATTGGGACGCCCGGTGCATAGGGGGAAAGTAATCGCCTCCATAGTCAGAATCATGGAAAAGCAGGTAAGACTTCTTGAAACCCCTGAAGGGGGCAAAAAATGTATAGAAAGCTATTTGAGACGCTGTTCGACAATCGGGCGAGAAGTCATTCTAAGCCATGAAGGCGAACCTCTTCGCGGGAAGTCCGTCGGAATATCTGATTCGGGAGAAATAATATTGGAAATTGGCGGATTGAGACGTTCTTTTGCGGCCGCAGACATCAGACATTTGAGAAATTTCTAACGGCTTGCCCGCCCCTTTTCAATTCCTTTCAGCCTCACACTGTTCCAGACCATCAAGTAAAGGTCGTAAAGATAAAGAAAAAAATCCTGATCTTGTGAAGGTACAGGAAGAATCATATAGTTGCCATATTCCATGGCTGCTTCCGCTACCCGAGGAGGCGTCCATGCGTCGCACAATATCAGCCACCCCTGTTTTTGGGCTTCTTTTACGGCAAGAATGAGTGTTTCCATATCGTTTCCTTTTGCCCAGGAGTTTTTTACTACCGCCGGAGGACTTACGGTCATGCCGGTAGCAGCTTGCATCCACCTGCCTACTTCCCAGCACAGGTCGAGAACCTTTAAGGACCCGAGAAGCTGTCTTCCAACGAGTACAGTACTATCAAGGCGGGCCTGGAACTCCGCAAGCCGACGTTGGTAGTAGGAATAATTTTCGGGGTCAAGTTGCGAAAATTTCGACATGATGCGAAGCGCGACAAAAGGCAGTGTGGCCGGGTCCAAAAAGGGCATTTCAAGTCCACCGACTCCACCCAGGTCTCGTTCGTAAAGCAAGATCAAATTTCGCCCTTTCCCTTCGACCCCTGCCATTTTCGCATCGCTAGGGTCGAAAGCTAGTATTACCGTTCCTTCGGGAGGAAGTCCCAGTCGCCTGAGTTCGCCTTCTTCGGTCCAGCCCTGGACTCCCCGGACTGAACTGTAAACCCCTCCGATAAAACGTGCCGTCAGCGAAAGCCAGGGATGGGTCATCCAGACTTCCCCCGGCTGCGTCGAGACCGCCGCTGCAGAGGCTTTTTGTCCCAGGAACATAAACGCAGTAATAAGAACAACCGAAAGAAACGCAATCAAATTTGGGAAAATACAATTTTTAAATACGTAGCGGAACCCTTTACTCATGAATTTCGGCTCCCGGGTCTGGCCAAAGGGACTCCCTGTTTGCAATATGGACAGTCTTCCGGTGAATAATTGGGAAAGGAGACGTTCCATAGCGATATCAAAGGCTCGGGAAGGCAGGCATTCCCGTCGCTCCTGTCGACGATGCAAGCCGTCGCCGCCCAAAAAACCTTTCCTTTGGAAAGAATCACCCTGGCCGTTTCAAGGCTGCACCCGCCAGTAGTGATTACGTCCTCCACTACAATGAATCTGCCCGAATCTGGATGAGGAAAGCGTTTTAGTTGCATCAGCCCCTCTCTTCTCTCGCAAAAAATGAAAGGGACGCAGAGATGCCTCGCGACCTCATGTCCGATGATAAGCCCTCCCAAAGCAGGTGAAACGACAAAATCGGGTTTCAGTGCCCTTACAGAGTCGGCCAAAAGCTTTCCTGCAAAAGAGGCGTTGCCAGGGAACCGCAGGAAAAGCGCGCATTGCATGTAGTAACCACTATGAAGCCCCGAACTCAAGGCGAAATGTCCTTGCTGCAGGGCTCCCGATTCTTCAAGACGTCTTCTTAGTTCTTCCTGGTTTTCTATCATCTTCTCAAATCCCTTAGAATCGTATCGATAATTCTTCCCGGGTCTTCAGCCCTTGTAACGGGACGTCCAACTACAACAAAGTCCGCTCCCCCTTCGGCCGCAAACGACGGGGTCGCCGTGCGGCGCTGGTCATCAAACATCCCGTAATCGGCAGGCCTTATACCTGGAACTATTTTCAGCAGGCCGACGTAGGGATCACAATTGAACATACCTAATTCCCGAGGCGAGCAAACGATACCATCCATTCCGCTTTCTACTGCAATTTCGGCCCTTTTCGCGAGGGCATCATTAATGGAACATCCCGGATGCACCTCATCCCAACTTGTAGAATCAAGGCTCGTGAGAACAGTTACCCCGAAAAGAAGCGTACTTTTGTCTTTCCGGACCCTGACCGCAGATTCCATCATCGACCTTCCGCCTGAAGTATGAAGTGTAATCGCCCAAACCCCTTTGGAAGAAAGGAATTTGACCGCATCCGCCACAGTGTTGGGAATGTCGTGAAGTTTCAGATCCAGAAAGGTTTTCCGCCCATCTTCCTGAAGCCTTGTTATGAAATCTGTTCCGCCTTGTGCAAACAGCCCCGGCCCTATTTTTACGTATTTTATCCTTTTCCCCCATCGCCTGAGGAAACCGAGGGCTTCGTCCGTCGTTTCCAGATCAAGGGCAAGAATCATACGAGGCTCTTCCTTTCCAGTTTTATCCATGCCTTAAATCCTCCCTGTTTGTATCCCGCCTTCTTCCATGGGCAATACCTGTGAGATCCGCCACTGATCCAATATTTCGCTTTTCCAACAATGAGGAAAGTCCCTCGTACATTTTGGCAGTAGCCAGAATATCGGAAAAAAGCGCAGATCCTACTTGCACTGCCGAAGCCCCGGCGGCGATCATTGAAGCTGCGTCCTGCCAGGTGCAAACTCCTCCCGAGGCGATTACCGGTATCTTGACCGCTGCGTAGGTTTCCCACACGAGCCTGAGTGTGAGCGGGAAAACAGCGGGGCCGGAAAGACCTGCATGTATGTTGTCAAAAACAGGTTCAAGCCTTGAAACGTCGATGGCTGTGCCCAACCACGTATTGGCTACCACCACGGCATCGGCGCCGGACTTTTCCGCCGCCAGGGCGGTTTCGGTAAAAGAAGACACATTCGGCGACAGTTTGACCCAAAGCAGTCCCTTCCAGTTCCTTTTAGCCAGGGTAACCACTCTTTCCAGGGCATTCACGTCCTGTGCCCAGGAAAGGCCTCCTTTGGAAACGTTGGGGCAGGAAACGTTGAGTTCTACAGGGACATTTCCGGCGGTATCCATTATGTACCCCAGCAGGAGAAGCAGTTCTTCTTCCGTCTCGAAAGAGAGGTTGAAAATTACTGGTTTTCCGGCTTTTTCCAGCTGCCTGTACTCTTGCTCCAGGAATGCCTTTATTCCAGGATTTTGAAGGCCGATGCTGTTCATGACGCCACAGGGTGTTTCCCACACGCGTATTCCCGGATTCCCTCTTTTAGGCCTTAAAGTAAGTCCTTTGGTGCAAAATCCCCCTACTCCGTTCAATGCTCCATCGGGCCATTCGGCACTGTCCATGGGCCAAACGCCTGAAGCTATGAAAAGCGGCGATTCGAACTCCAGACCACCAATATTTAAGGCCATCCTTTTATCAGGGTTCATCCCAGAGGATCTCCTTCAACCTGAAAACAGGCCCATCCGCACAAACCCGTTTCGGCCCTTCCCGGGTCTGCACGGCACATCCCAGACAACCTCCGTAACCACAAGCCATCCGCCTTTCGAGGCTTACCCAGATCGGCAAGGTCCATCGTTCTTCAATTTTTCCCATGGCATGAAACATGCCTTCAGGCCCGCAAGCCCATATCTCGTCGTTTTCGTCAAGAATCTCCGCGAGGCCGTCTACAATGGTCCCTTTTCGACCTATCATCCCGTTTTCAGAAAACAACAAGGTATCGGGAAACTTCTGGAGGATAGCCTTTGAAAAAGGTTCCCATTCCGGCTCTCCCGTGATGCCAAGTAAAAGAAGCGTCCTTATGGAGTTTTCGTAGTAATGTCGGGCAAAAAGCAACGGGGCAATACCCATCGCTCCTCCTGCGAGAACAAGCCTTTTACCGAGGGGGTTCGGGAATCCATTGCCGCAGGGTCCTCTCATCAACACTTTTTGGCCTCGTTCGCATTCTGCCAAAAGTTCCGTCCCCCTGCCAACGACTTTGAAACTTATATCGACGGAACCATCAGGATTTTTGCCTGATACGGCAAAGGGCCTGAAAAGGAACGGGTCTTTTGAGCTCCAGGCCCTGATCATGAAAAATTGACCAGGCAAAATCCGGAGGCGAAGTTTTTCAGGCTTCAGCTTAATAGTCCAGATGCCTGGCGCCATGCTTTCTTTTTCAATGACGGTAGCGCTGAAATCTGAGAGTCTTTGCATGAACGTCATACCCTCACCGCATCCCGGATCATTCGGTTTCCCCGAAAACAATTCTACCTTCGACGATGGTCATTATAGGCCAATTCGCGAATGTTCGCCCTTTCCAGGGAGTCATTTTCGCTTTGCTTCTCCAAAGGGATGGATCCACGGTTTTTTCGATACCAGGATCGAGGACGGTTATATCCGCAGGACCGCCTTCACGGATTTTCCCCAGGTTACTCCATTTTTTCGGCAAAAGCCTTGCAGGTCCGGCTGTCCACAGATAAAGCATCCTTTCCAGCGGACAGGGTTTGCCTCGGTTGTTCCATTCAGTGAGGACTGCCGCCACAGCACACTCAAGAGACGCAATACCAAAGGGAGCTTCCTGAAAAGGTACGTCCTTTTCGTCCGAATGGTAAGGAGCGTGATCAGTAATTATAGCGTCCACTGTTCCGTCACAGATCCCTTCCCAGAGAGCATCCCTGTCAGTGGAACTTCTTAGGGGCGGGTTAACCTTGAAAAGACTGTCGTACCGAGAATCAACGACAGCGGATTCGTCAAGCACAAGATGATGGCAGGTAACATCCGCAGTTACCGAAAGCCCCTGCCTTTTCGCCAGTCTTACGGCCTCGATCCCCTTTTTGGAACTCACGTGAGTAAAATGGACGGGACTTCCTGTTTCCTCAGAAAGATGAATCCCCCGATGTATGTCGCTGACCTCAGAGGAAACGGGACTTCCTTTCAGCCCTGACCTCGATGAACTGTAACCCCAGTTGACCTGGGCACCACGGGAAAGGTCCAGGTCTTCGGGATGTTCCATGATCCTTACACCCAGGTTACGGGTATAAAGTAACGCTTTATGAAGCAGGCCCGATTTCCAGACTGGCGACCCGTCATCGGTAAAAAAAACCGCCCCAGCAGCCGCCATTTTTGCCAATTCAGCGAGGCGCTCCCCTGAGCGGCCCTTTGTCACCGTGCCTGCCGGCAGAACACGAGCTCCTTGCGAGCTCATTCCTCTGTTCATTACATACTGAACCAGCGAGGCACAATCTATCGGCGGATCCGTATTGGGCATGGCTACTACGGTGCTGAATCCTCCAGCCGCTGCAGCAAGAGCGCCTGAAGGTATGTCCTCTCTCCATTCCTGCCCGGGGTCGCGCAAGTGGACGTGCAGGTCGATGAACCCGGGACAGACGATTTTGCCATCCAGATCGTATGTATGGTTTTCCATGCCTCTCTGCGGCTGTGTTTCTCCGACTTTTTGTATCTTTCCGCCTTCAATCAGAACATCTTTTGCCTTTTCTCCCAGTTTTTCACCATCGAAAATCAGACCGTTCCGAAGTAAAATGGTCATTCTTTTCCAGCACCTCCAAGACAAAGATAAAGCAAGGCCATCCTTACAGCCACCCCGCTTCTTACCTGGGCTAAAATGGCGCTCTGGGGACCATCGGCTACGGCGCTTTCTATTTCCACACGCCGATTGACAGGACCTGGATGCATTATCAAGGCTTCTTTCGCAGCCGCCTTAATGAGTCGTTCGTCAGCGCCATAGGTAAGGAAATACTCGTCCAGGGAGGGGAAAAGTCCTTCATCCTGTCTTTCTTTTTGTATCCTCAGAAGATAGACGATATCCGCTTCCTTGACTGCTTCGAAAGGGTTTGCCTCGTATACCGCGCCGAAAGATTCCAGGTCGGGAGGTAAAAGAGTCGGTGGTCCGGAAAGAACAACGTTAGCACCCATGGTTTTAAAGCCGATCATGTTGCTTCGCGCAACCCGACTGTGTTGTATATCACCTATAATTGTCATTTTCTTGCCATCGAGGTGACCCAGGCGTTTCCAGGCAGTGTAGATATCCAAAAGCGCCTGTGTAGGATGAGCGTGTGTACCGTCACCACCGTTGAAAACAGCGCTTCTTTTAAGTTTGTTCTTAAGATAGGCTGCAGACCCGACTGCACCATGGCGTATGACAACCGCGTCGGCTCCCATGGATTCAAGCGTCCATGCCGTATCACGCAAGGTTTCCCCTTTCACGGAGCTTGATCCCGAAACCGACCAGTTGACCACATCGGCACTCAAAAACTTCTCCGCCAGCTCGAAGGATACACGCGTCCGGGTGGAAGGTTCGTAAAAAAGATTGACTACAAGTTTCCCGCGCAAGGCAGGGACTTTCTTAATAGGCCGGTCCAGGAGGTCCTCCATATTCTTTGCGTTTTCCAACAGATATTCGATTTCCTCACGACTCCAGGTGTCCAGGTCTATAAGGCTTCTATGTTTCCATTCCATTACTGCCTGTACTCCTCTCGTTGGCAGATTACGACTTCATCGACTCCATCGAGTTCATTAACTCTTACCTCTACAACCTCGTCCTGTGAGGTAGGCACCGATTTGCCGACGAAATCGGGATGAATCGGAAGTTCCCTGTGTCCCCTGTCTATGAGCACGCAAAGCTGGACAGCCGATGGTCTTCCAAGATCCATAAGGGCGTCCAGGGCTGCACGAGTCGTCCTTCCTGTATAAATTACGTCATCCACAAGAATCACTGTTTTGTTCGAAATATCAACCGGGATGGCCGTGCTGTGTACCACGGGCTGATCGTGAAGAAGCGTGAGGTCATCCCTGTAAAGGGTTATGTCCAGCACACCGCTTGGGACCTTTTTTGATTCCGTCTCTTTTATGTATTCTTTCAATCTGTTTGCCAGGTGAACCCCCCTTCTTTGTATCCCCACCAAAAGGCAGTTTTCTCCACCCCTGTTTTTTTCAAGAATTTCGTGAGCCAGGCGTTTGAGCGCCCGTGTCATTTCATCCGCGTTCATCACCTTGGCCTTTTCCCTCAACAATCCGAGCACCCCCCATAAAAAAAGGAGACAACGTCGTGAGTTTCGACGATTGTCCCCTTTATCCAAGGCAAAATCCCCTTGTCGTCGGAATTTCCCTGTTTTATATGTATCGGCATCCTCCACGGCCCCTTCTCCTTTAGTTCCGTGGATATGATTCTACCAATGATACAGTTTAAATGCAATCGGTTGCATTCAAATCCACCAATAACTTTTCCGCTGCCCTGTTTTCCGCTTCTCTTATAGTTTTTCCAACTGCCGTTGCCATCGTTTTTCCATCTATAATTAACTTCACGGTATGAAGCGGTTCGTGGTCGGGTCCCTCCGTTTTCACAAGGTGGTATTCAGGCCGGGTTCTGCCCTTCGATTCCAGTAATTCCTGAAGCAGGGTTTTCGGGTTGCGACTTTCCCTGGAAAACAGGGATTTCCTTAATCGGCAGAAACGCGAAATTACATCAAAAGCGTGGTCGAAACCTCCGTCCAGATACAAGGCACCAAGGACAGCTTCGGCTGCGTCGGCCAAAACGGACGGGTTTTCTTTTCCCCTGCTTTTTTCAAGCCCTTTACCAAGGCGGATAACCTTACCAAGCCCAATTTCGCGGGCCCAATCGGCCAATGCCTCTTCGCAAACCAAAGCCGCCCGTCTTCGGCTTAAATCGCCTTCCGTATCATCGGGAAAGCTTTTCCAAAGGTAATGGGATACAGCCAATTGCAGTACCGCATCTCCAAGGAATTCAAGCCGTTCATTTGTATAAGGCAAACCGGACTCATTTGAAAATGACGCGTGTGTCAGGGCTTCTTCCAGATATTGTGGATTATGGAAAACATAGCCCAGAGCATCCTGGATTTCTTGCAATTGTTTTCATTCCCTGAATGATTCTACGGCAAGTACCGCGTTATGTCCCCCGAAACCGAAGCTGTTCACGATGGCCCGGTCAATGGTCTTTTTAAGGGGAGCACCATCCGGAACGACTTTCACCTGACATTCCGGATCTATTTCCTTACAGTTCACCGTCGGATGTACTATTCCCTCTACTATAGATTGCAAGGCGGCAATCAATTCAAGGCCACCAGCCGCACCCAGGCAGTGTCCTATCATGGATTTTGTAGAATTCACCAGAATATTGTATGTTTCTTCGCCAAATGCTTTTCGTATGGCGAGCGCTTCCATTTTGTCGTTTAATGCCGTAGACGTCCCGTGAGCGTTTATCAGCTGGACATCTCCCTTGCCCCAGCCTGCTTTTTCAACGGCCTGCAACATCGCCTTTGCGGGTGTCACCGCTTCCGGATCCGGCGCAGTTATGTGATAGGCATCGCAATTCGACCCGAATCCCTTGACCTCGGCATATATTTTTGCTCCCCTGCGCTTTGCGTGTTCAAGTTCTTCGAACACAAGAACTCCAGCTCCTTCTCCCATGACGAAACCGTCACGATGAACATCGAAGGGCCTTGAAGCATGCTCGGGGTCGTCGTTTCTTGTCGAAAGTGCCTTCATGGCTCCGAAACCCGCTACAGCTACCGGTGTGATGGCTGCTTCCGATCCTCCGGCCAGCAATATGTCCGCATCACCGCGTCCTATTGTATGAAAGGCTTCACCCATTGTGTGCGTTGCCGTGGCGCAAGCTGTTACAACACATATATTGGGCCCCTTGGCCCTCAAGCGAATGGCGACATAGGCAGCAGGCATGTTGCTGAGCATCATGGGAACGTAAAAAGGTCCGACTCTTGCAGGTCCTTTTTCCAGCAGGACCTTTGTGCCCTCATAGTTCGTGGAAATACCTCCCTCGCCGCTTCCTATGAAAACACCAAACCTGTCCGGATCGAGGCCTTCGGTATCCAGGCCGGCGTCTTTTACGGCAAGGTCAGCTGCAGCAACGGCAAACTGTATAACCCTGTCGGCTCGCCGCGCTTCCTTGCGTTCCATCCAGTCATCAGGTTTAAAATCCTGGACTTCAGCTGCAATACGGGAAGGGAAATCCGTCGTGTCGAAAAGAGTTATTTCTCCTACACCGTTTTTCCCTTCCGAAAGAGCTTTCCAGTAGTTTTCTTTCCCTATGGCGATAGGGCTTACAACACCCAAGCCCGTAATTACGACCCTTTTCACGCCGGTTCACTCCTTTTGGCTCCCGGACCGATTCCAAAACCCCGGTCGGGCGCAGGACTGATTCCTGCGCCCTCCATGGTCCGGGAGAACTATTCTTCAACGCCGAGCTTGTTCTTGATGTAATCCATTGCTTCGCCAACATTCGTAAGTTTCTCGGCATCTTCATCCGGAATCTCGATGTCAAATTCTTCTTCGATCCCCATAATGAGCTCGACTATATCCAGCGAGTCTGCGCCAAGATCCTCGACGAAGGAAGCTTCCGGCTTGATCTGTTCCTCCTCCACATCGAGCCTGTCCATGACGATTTCCTTGAGGCGGGTTGTAATTTCTTCCATTTTCACTCTACTCACCTCCTTTTCCGTCAATCTTCGAAAACGATTTCTACGACATGGTCATGCCACCGTCAACGGCGATGACCTGGCCATTAATATAAGAGGCTTTATCTGATACCAGAAACGCTACAACCCCGGCGATATCTTCAGGTTTACCCATGCGCCCTGTCGGGATCTGCCCCAACATAGCTTCCCGGTATTTTCCCGGGAGTACCGCTGTCATATCCGTTTCGATAAATCCCGGAGCAACGGCATTTGCGGTTATATTTCTAGACCCCATCTCCCTTGCAACACTTTTGGTGAAACCGATAACGCCCGCTTTGGCTGCGGCATAGTTAGCTTGTCCCTGGTTGCCGACAAGCGCGATTACCGAAGATATATTAACAATTCTACCCCACCTGGATTTGGCCATTCCTCGGATAGCTCTTCGGGTAACCAGAAAAACCGAATTCAGGTCAGCTGAAATGACGTCCTTCCATTCGTCGTCTTTCATACGCATAAGTATGTTGTCCCGGGTAATGCCGGCATTGTTCACCAACACCAGAACAGTGCCCATACGTTCCTCTATTTCACAGAAAAGTCTTTCAACTTCTTCCGCTTTCGAAACATCCGCCTGAAACACCTCGGCGGAGACGCCTTCCTCCTGCAGGAGCTTTGCTACTTCTTCCGCGCTTTCACGCGACCTGTTGTAATTGATGGCAACACTGTAACCCATTTTCCCCAATTCGAGGGAAACTGCCTTTCCTATTCCTCTTCCACCTCCGGTTACAAGTGCAACAGTAGAGGATCCTGTCATATCTTACTCACTCCCGACCATACTAAGGACAAAATTTTCTGCTTCTTCGGGTTTTCCGACGGTAACCGTCTTCACACCTTTAACGGTACGGCGGATAAGCCCCGTAAGTACTGACCCAGGCCCAATCTCTGCAAAGGTATCCACTCCCATGGAAAACAAGAACTCTATGGTATCCTGCCATAAAACAGGGCTATAGGTCTGAAGATACAATGATCGTTTTATCTCCCGGACATCCTCCACAGGCTTTGCGGAAACGTTGGTAATCACGGGCCACTCCGGTTTTCGCCATGTACATTCTTCGAAGGCTTCCTGCAACTTTTGGGCCACAGGTTCCATAAGCCTGCAATGAAAAGGCGCACTGACTTTGAGTTTTACAGTCTTTTTCGCGCCGCCTTCTTTGGCTAAAATCATCGCCTTTTCTACGGCTTCCGTTTCTCCGGATATGACTATCTGGCCCGGAGCATTGAAATTTGCAGCTTCACAAACACCTTCAGATGAGATTTGCTCACATATTTCATGGACTTTTTTACGGTCAATTCCCAGTAAAGCCGCCATCGTCCCTTTGCCCAGCGGAACCGCTTCCTGCATGAGACGCCCCCTGAGATGGACAAGACGCACCCCTTCGGCGAGACCTAGAGTACCGGCCGCAACGAGAGCCGAATACTCTCCAAGGCTATGGCCTGCCACATAGGCAGGATTCGGCACGTAACCGAACTCTTCCTTCAGGGCGAAGTAGGCAGCCAGGCTTACCGTGAGTATAGCAGGCTGAGCAAACTCCGTTTTTTGCAGCTCTTCTTCGGGCCCTTCCAGAATGAGCTTGCTGAGTTCGAAACCCAGGGCATCATCCACACGTTCGAAGACACGCCGGGAAGATTTATACTTTTCAATGAGCAAGCGCCCCATACCTGTTTCCTGCGAGCCTTGTCCGGGAAACACCATAGCGTAAGACATTTAGTCAATACCTCTCATTCAAAGAGATTATGCTGCAGGAATCGCAGGACGTTAGTAGTTTTCCCGAACATTTCACGAATGATTTTTTCAGCCGGCTCGACTGAACTTACAAGCCCTGCAGACTGTCCTGCCATGACGGACCCCCACTCGACGTCACCGTCGATGACAGCCGCTTTCAACTTGCCCGTTCCGAATGCCTCCAGTTCTTCCACGGGTGTACCTCTTTTTTCAAGCTCCTGAAATTCTTTCGTAAACTTGTTTTGGATGCACCGGACTGGATGTCCCGTAGATATTCCGGTGACAACGGTGCTTCTGTCTCTTGCCTCTATAATTTTGCACTTGTAGGCATCATGAGCTCTCGATTCGCTGCAACAGGCAAACCTCGTTCCGACCTGAACTCCTTCCGCCCCCAAAGCGAAAGCCGCTACTACGCCACGCTCGTCTGCGATGCCTCCTGCCGCGATAACAGGTATATCTACGGTATCCACGATCTGCGGCACGAGGACCATGCTCGTAATTTCCCCTATATGACCCCCTGCTTCCATCCCCTCGGCAATAACCGCATCCGCGCCTTGCCGCGCGACACGTTTGGCGTATGCTGTAGAGGCTATGACAGGAATTATTTTAGTCCCCAGGGGTTTCAGCCTCTCTATAACCTTTCCCGGGCTTCCGGCTCCGGTAGTAACTACGGGAACCCTCTGCCTGGCAACGACTTCCACGGCATCATCCGCCGTCGGCGACATAAGCATTATGTTCACGGCGAAAGGTTTGTCCGTCAGTGTTTTCGCTTTTTGGATTTCCTTTTCCAGAAGCTCCGGCGGCATACTACCTGCAGCTATAACTCCAAGCCCTCCCCCGTTGCTCACAGCTGCAGCGAGCTGGGCGTCTGCGACCCAGGCCATACCCCCTTGAAGGACGGGATATTCGATGTCCAGGAGTTTTTTCACTCGGTTATTTTTAAGCATTGCAAAGCACCTCAAATCTGCAACAATATGGCACCATAAGTCATACCGGATCCGAAACTGGCAAGCATGACCCTGTCGCCTTTTTTAAGCTTGCCGCTCTCAATCCCCTCATGAAGAGCCAAAAAAATAGAAGCGGCTGAGGTATTCCCATACTTGTCCAGGTTCACGATCGATTTTTCCGGGTCGACTTTCAATCTTTTCTGGATACCTTCGATAATCCGTATGTTCGCCTGATGAAAGATCCAACAGTCCACGTCCCTGGGTTCTACGCGGGCATCCCGACACACTTTTTTCAAAAAACCCGGCAAAACGGTGTTGACGTATTTGAAAACTTCGTTGCCTTTCATTTTCACGGAATGTTCCTTGGCCTCTACGGTTTCATGAGTTGCCGGTTTTTCCACGAGCCCTCCGGGAAAAATGATGTAGTCCCACTTCCCGCCATCGGCGTGAAGCTCCACGGCGAGAAAGGCATTGCTTCCTTCCCCCCGGCTTAAAACGGCTGCCCCGGCGCCATCGCCGAAAAGAACGCAAGTATTTCTGTCGCTCCAGTCAATAAGTTTCGATAATACTTCCGCTCCTATGACAAGGACATTTTTCCAAAGTCCACTCCCGACTCCTGCGGCTGCAGTCGCAAGGGCGTAAATACATCCGGTACATCCAGCCTGAACATCGAACGCGCCAGCCATGGAGGCTCCCAAAAGATGCTGTACCTTCGGGCCCACGCCCGGAAAGAGCGTATCAGGCGAATTAGTACCGACTATGATCATATCTATATCATCGGCTGACATTCCTGCCGCCTTCAAGGCGGCCAAGCCGGCCCTGGCCGCAATCTCGCTGGTGAGTTCGTTTTCCGAGATTCGCCTTTCACGTATCCCCGTGCGGCTTGTTATCCATTCATTGCTTGTATCCACCATTTTCTCCAGATCATCATTTGTGAGCACTTTTTCCGGGACATACATTCCCGTTCCCTTGAGGGCAACGGGAATGTCGAATTCAATTCCCACTCCGCACTCCTCCTTCCTCGAGTTCCTCAACAATTGCCTGTACGCCGTTCTTGCTGACAAAATCTCTTGTTACACCAAGAGCGCTGCTTATTGCCCTTGCCTTTGACCTGCCATGGGCCTTTATGACGGCTCCGTTTACTCCGAGAAGTGGTGTTCCTCCCGTTCTTTCATAATCGAAACGCCGTGACAACTCCTTAAGCATGGGAAGCATAAAAGCCATGCCGATCTTGGCAAGGAAACGTTTTTGTATCTCGGCTTTCATCAACGAAAAAAGGGCCACTCCCGTTCCTTCTATGAACTTCAGAAGAATGTTTCCCGTAAGCCCCTCACAGACCACGACGTCGGTAACGCCTATAGGTATATCCTGCCCCTCCACGTTTCCCACGAAGTTCAAGTGAGAATTTTTGAAAAGGTTGCGTGTTTCCTGTATAAGTTCGTCTCCCTTTATTTCTTCCGAACCGTTGGAAAGCAATCCTATCATTGGTCGTTCGACAGACTGTATGGTCCGCATGTAAACGTCTCCCATCAGCGCGAACTGGTACAGGTTGAGCGGCTTGCACCTGACTGTCGCGCCTACATCGATGAGCAGACTGACACGTTCAACGGCTGGCAGGGGGATCCCCAGTCCCGGTCTGTCAATACCCTTTATACGTCCCACTATGAGTACTCCACCGGCGACAATGGCTCCGGTATTTCCTGCAGATACGCAACCGACTGCTTCCCCGGAATGAACCATCTGCATGGCAATGTGAAGACTTGATTTTCGTTTTCTACGAATGGCCACGGCGGGAGCTTCGGCCATATCGATTACTTCATCCGCTTCTACGATGTGCAGCCTTTTCATAATATCCGCAGACACCGACCCCAAGTGGGGTTTTATAGCATCCGGCCTGCCTACGAGTGCGATCTCTATATCGTTATGCTGACTGCAAGCAAGGATCGCCCCCTTGCAAATCTCCACGGGCGCGTGATCGCCGCCCATTGCATCCAGTGCTATCAACACGTCGATCTCTCCTCTGTCACTCTTTCGATCTTACCGGCTTTCGTGAAGACACTCGGAATCCTTGACAACGGTAATGAAACGTCCCAGGAATATTTCCCGATCGCCTACCCTTGTCCTTACGCTGACCACATATTTATTTCCCTTTCGGGTGCCGACTTTCGCCTTGGCTATGAGTCGCTCTCCAACTTTGGCCGGCAGACGATATCTTACTCTTGCTGCACCGGTAAACACCAGGTCGGCTTCAATAACGGCTATCGCCAGCGAACTGGCCTGGGCATATATGTAGTGATCGGAGACAAGTTCCGTATGCCTGAAAGCCATTTCAGAAGTGGTCGTCAAAATAGACAGGGCGCCACTGTTAGGCTGAAGGTCTATCAGTTCTCCTATTACTTCTTCCCGTTTAAGGGAGCGGAGCCGTGAAAAGGCCTGCTGGGCCATCACACGCATCCTTTCCCTTACCTCCGGGATACCGAGAGTCACCCTGTCGAGACGTATGGTACTTATACTCACGTTAAGCAGGCGGGCAAGCTCTTCATCCGTAAGCAGAGGATCGGCCTTAAGTTCTGCCTGTATACGCCTTTGCCTGGCAAGCTTTCCAGAGGAACGAACCATTTCCCTCATCCTTACCACCAGATAATAACATCAGATATCACAACATGGTGAGTATATATAGGGAAAGCTGCACGGTCAATAGCAAAACCGGCATGGAAGAAGTTTACCATCCCCATGCCGGCTTAAAACTTGATTTTTGTCGTTATTTCCTTTTGTTATTTTTCAGGATTCGTCATTTTGCCCTTCGCCGGAGGCTTTTTCCACCTTTACTTTTCTCCCCCTGTAATATCCGCATTCAGGGCATGCCCGGTGCGTGAGGATAACTTCCCCGCACTGGGAGCAAGTAGTCATCGCAGGTGACTTTAGTGCTCCGAGCCATTTGGCCTTTCTGTTATGTGTTCTTGCATGCGAAGTCTTATTTTTGGGTACCGCCATTTTCTGTCCCCCCTTTTCTGTCGTCCTCCGGCTTTTTCTCGGAAAGGATATCCGCCAGCACATCGAACCTGGGGTCCTTTCCCGATTCCCCGCAGGAACAATTCTCGTAATTCCTGTTGGAACCACAAACGGGACATATGCCCTTGCAATCCTCACGGCAAAGCACTTTTTCGGGCAATGCCATCACCAACGTCTCCCAGACCTGATCAGCGATATCGATAGACGTGGTGTTTTTGCTTGTCAAAACCGTGTGCTCGTCGCTTTCGGCAGCCTCTTTTTCCGACTCGTCGAATGACGAAACATAAAAATACCGGAATTCATTGTCAAAAGCAAGTTCCACCTTTTCAAGGCATCTTGAACAGGCAGCCTCGCCCTTGGCTCTTATTTTGATATCAATTATTACGCGTTCCCGGTGTCGTTCTACAGTCGCTCCGGTTTCGACTTCGCCGTCGAAGAAGAATGTCTGTCCGCCAAAGGGGACATAACCTTGTAGTGGCAGTTTCCAAAGGAACTCGTAGTTTTTCCCGCTTTCGAACTGCCCGGTCTGGACAGGGCAACTCCAGTTTTGCGGGCGACTGTCTATACGCTGGCGGTTCCCTTCCGAAAAGGCCATTTAGACTTTGATCAGCTCCTTCGTATCTCTGGCAATTACCAGTTCCTCATTCGTCGGTACTACCAAAACGGAAACTTTCGCCCCGTCGGTGCTTATAATCCGTTCTTTCCCTCTGACGTTGTTTTTTTCAGGGTCAACGTCGGCACCAAGAAATTCTAGTCCTTCGACAACCATCTTTCGCACTGTGGAACTGTTTTCTCCAATACCTGCGGTGAAAACTATAGCGTCGATTCCACCCATGGCAGCTGCATAGGCACCGATATGTTTCCTGACCCCATAGCAAAGCATGTCAAGTGCAAGCTTTGCGCGCTGGTTCCCCTGTTCAGCCGCTTCTTCCACGTCTCTCAAATCGCTGCTGATGCCGGAAATCCCCAGAATCCCGCTTTCTTTATGAAGAATGTGACTCATGAGTTTAGTATCCAGGTTTTCCTTTTCCATAAGATACAAAACCAGGGTAGGATCCACTTCTCCACTTCGGGTTCCCATAAGAACACCAGGAACCGTTCCGAAACCTAGGCTCGTGTCGACTGATTTCCCGCAATCCACAGCAGTTATTGAACTGCCGTTTCCAAGATGGCACGTGACTACTTTTAATTCGTTGAAAGGTTTCTGCAGGATCTCAGCAGCACGATGCGACACGTAGGCATGGCTTGTGCCGTGGAAACCATAACGCCTTACCCTGTGCTCTTCATAATAATGATAAGGGACACCATACATGTAGGCATATTTCGGCATGGTCTGGTGAAACGCCGTGTCAAAAACGGCAACCTGGGGAGTTTCCGGAAGAAGTTCGACCATGGCCTTGATACCGGTAAGATTTGCTGGATTGTGAAGAGGCGCCAGCGGGACACATTCCTCGATGACATTGAGGACTTCCTTGTCTACTATTACAGACCGGGCGAATTTTTCGCCGCCATGCACGACCCTGTGACCCACTGCGATTAACTCGTCTAAAGACTTGAGGAGGCCATGTTTTTCATCCAGCAGGGCATCGAGCATTTTGCGGACGCCCGTTTTGTGTTCAGGGATAGGAACGTCAAAAATCACCGGTTCATCCCCGGTCTTTTCATGCTTGATCCGGGAACCCTCGATGCCGATCCTCTCGATCAAGCCCTTGGCGAGCACCTCCTCGGTAGTCATATCGAACAACTGGTATTTCAATGAAGAACTGCCGCAATTCAGCACCAATACTTTCATTTTCTCTTCCTCCTTGACCCGGAGTCAGCCTCCGGCGTATCGTACTTTCATAAAACAATGAGCGAGGTGTCAAAAAATCACCCCCGACAAACAAGGGGTCGTTGGCATAGTTGCTGAATACAACCCCTTTCACTCCGGTCATTTATATCACATGGAACAGGCACGCCGCCAATCGCGTGCGGAGGCTGTAATTGTGGTTCTGTCGTCAAATTTCGTCCAAAGGGGCGAACCGGCTTTACTCGAAAAGAGGACCAGGACTGAAATGGCGCTTGCTCACGGAGCAGATCTGGTCATCGAGTTGCCCGTACTCTTTTCATGCCATAACGCAGGCGTTTTCGCTGCTGGTGCCGTCGATATACTCGCCGCAACAGGCGTCATCACGCACATTTCATTCGGCATGGAAGACCCGGCTGGCGCCGACAAAGCAATTTTGGATATTTTGCTTCATGAGCCGGACCCCTTCAAGGCAAATCTTGCGGAAAACATGAAAAAAGGTTTTTCATATGCCGAATCACGCTCGCTTGCCGCGGAGTCTCTATACCCGGGCACCCGTAACATTCTTTCAAAACCCAACAACACGCTTGCCTTTTCTTACCTGCTCCGTATACGTGAAAAAAACTACAATATTGAGCCCTTGCCCATCCAACGCATAGGCGGTGCATACCATAGCATTGAAACCGGAATATTGCCAAGCGCCACGGCAATTCGGCGGGAACTAAGAAAACGCAGATTCAGGATCCTTGAAAAGCTGCCTCCCGAAAGCTCCCTGTTGATTGAGCGGGACATCAGTGATGGACGTTGCCTTTTGTCAGATGTTTTCTACTGGCGCATAATGCGCTCTGTTTTGCTCCGTCTTGAAGCGGAAGAGATACGCACATTTGCAGAAATCTCCGAAGGTATCGAACACAAAATCCTAGAAACTGCGAAAAGAGCCTCTTCCATTGAAGATCTCGTGAGTTCCTGTATCAGCAGAAGATATACTAGGGGGAGGATACAAAGGCACCTCGTTCACATCCTTCTCGGGTTGCGCCATACAAAAAACCGCGAGGCCCAGCGGAAGGGCCCACCGTATCTAAGGATCCTGGGAATGAACGGCACCGGCAAAAAGCTTCTACGTAAAATGAAAGAAACGGCCCGACTGCCGGTTTATTTTCACCACAAGGATTTTCGGGAATCCCGTGAAAAGACACTGGCAGATCTGGAATACAGGGCATGCGGAATTTGGGAGAATCTGGTAGACTCGCCGCAGCCCACCCGTGAACGTGTGATGCCGCCTGTTATTGTGGACCTTTGATGGTTTTCGGCGGGAACCGTTCCCTCAGCCTGCGATAGACCCCGGGTGGCACCATGTCCTGGATCGAACCCCCAAAGTGGAAAACTTCTTTGATCGACCTGCTGGAAAGATATGAGTATTTCGCATCTGTCACTATGAAGAAGGTCTCGATTTCCGGCGCAAGCTGACGGTTCATGAGGGCAAGCTGGAATTCGTATTCAAAGTCGCTGAGCGCCCTGAGCCCCCTGATAATGACGCGACACTGCTCTGCCCGCATAAAATCTACAAGTAGACCTTCAAAAGACTTCACCCGCACGTTTGGCAGATGGCTCAGGGCTTCACGGTTCATTGCCTGTCTTTCGTCTATATTGAATGTGCAGGTTTTGCTCCTGTTTTCCAGCACTCCCACTACCAGCTCATCAAATATCGAAGCAGCTCGCTCGGCGATGTAAATGTGGCCGTTCGTGATCGGGTCAAAGGATCCCGGATAGACCGCCCTTTGTATCATTTCCCCTCCCCCTTCCACCCCGTTTTGCGGAAAAAAGACAGGCACGTTTCACCATAACGCCTGGTTTCCACGAATTCGAGATTTCGCATGTTTTCGGTAGATGGAGTTTCCCGCAATGAGTGCTCAAGGATAAAGATTCCCTTCTCTTCCATGAGTTCTGCCAAGACAAAAGATCCTGGACCCGTCAGCCACGCCGTCCAACCTTTCTCATAAGGAGGATCAGCGAAAATGATATCAAACCGAAACTCTTTTTTTTTCAAAAAAACAAGGGCCCGTCTTGCATCCATATGCAA
>JAHDOX010000073.1 GCA_018434645.1 Synergistales bacterium
GCGGGGGAGAATTCCTGATTGGAAGCGGGTTTATCTTCAAAAACAACCCTGCAGGACTTGCTCCGTTTATCCAGCAGGCCTGGGAGAAAAACGTCGCCGCTATCGGGCTGAAGCTCGGGAGGTATCTTTCGGAATATCCTCCGGAGGCCATCGAAGCCGCTAACGATTTAGGGTTACCCCTTATAGACATTCCCATGAAGTACAAGTGGGTCGACATCATAGAGTTGATTCACGACATTCTTTATCTTGAAAGGAAATCCCTGCAGGGAGATATTCATGAAGGCTTTCTGACAATGTGGGACGAAGTCTGGGACGTGAGACGGTCCTTGCTGGGGCTGGCCAAGACATTGGGAAGGGAAATCATAGTCATTGCGCCCCAGATTCAGATAAACAATGTTTTCTTGCCCCACGGTGAATCTCTAGATTTCGAGGACGCGGGCAGGTTTTTTCAAAGCCCGGTCGTAAAAGATATAACACTACCCAGTGAAGGTAACGTGCAGGTGAACATCGAGCACAGGCAAGTCGGAAACAACATGGAAACTTACGCCGCTTATCGTCTCAAAACCGATTCAATAATAGAACTTTACCTTCGCATGACGGAATCGGAGCAGTACATACCACTTCAGCATCAACGCATGGTCCTCAGGGCTATCAGTCTCATCAGGGCGTCGATAATCGAAGAACGTCTGATCAGCAGCAAAATCCAGGCGCAAAAGGAACGCTTTCTTGAAAACCTTTGCCTGGGAATGTATAACGATGCCGACCTGGCGCTTCAAAAGGCCAAATCACTCGACATATTACTTCCCGACGATCCAGCCGTTCTCGTTGTGGCACCAAGGGACCAGGAGCACAGCTACCTGCCGACTCCAATTTACACGTCCTTGTATGCCTACCGGATCGGATTCAATTGGGTTTGCATAGATTCTTCCTCCCGCATTGAAGAAAACAGGCTTCACATCGACAAACTGGCCCGGGAAAACGATCTGTGGATCTCCATGGGGAGCCCCGCCAAAGATATCCAGGGTATAGCCAGATCTTACAGCGAGGCTAAAAAGTCGTATTTCTGGCTTCGTGAATTCCGACCCGAGGCTGGATTTTACGCCTTCAACAACCTTCTCGTCCAGACGCTGTTCTCACAGGTCGTAAAATTGCCGGAAGCCAAGGATCTGTGGGAACGCTACTGGCTTCCGCTAAAAACCGATAAGGGCACGCGCCGTATTTTCAGCCTGGCGGAAGTGGCAAAAACACTGATTCAACAGGACTTCAACGCCAGGAAAGCCGCCGAAGTCCTGCACTTGCACTACAATACCATCCGCAACTATATAGAGGAGCTCGAAAGGACACTCGGAATCAGTCTGGATGACCAACTCAACAGGCAAGCCCTGATCCTGGGGTATTACGTGGATATTTCCAGAGAAAGCTAGGCATCCTTCAACGTCGATACCTGATTCTGCGGGCAGGCTCGAAACTCGACCTTCCCTCCTGGAGGATACCGTCATAGGACTGGACGTTTCGGTCCTCGAGGTGATCGAAGGTCATGGGACTTCTTGTACCACAACTCATGAACTTTATGGGATCCGGGTTGAGCTGCGCGGAGAAAATCTCGTCGCATCCCCTGGCCTGGGCAAGCTTCCAACCGGTGGGATCGATAATCATTGAATTGCCAAAATAACCAACCGGACCGTTTCCTACGGCGTTGACAGCCACATAGTAGACATGGTTGTCGTAAGCCCTGGCCTTGTTTGTAAATTCCCATACGTCGAAGGACCTCAAAAAAGCGGAAGGTCTGCAAATTATCTCGGCCCCCTTGAGCGCCTCTACCCTCGCGAGTTCCGGGAAATCGCCATCATAGCAAATGGTCAAACCTATTCTGGCGAGGCGGGTTTCCACCACTACGGGCTTTTTCCCGGCCGTCGTCCAGCCACCGCCCTCTATTCGTTCTTCCGGAAAAGGATGTGTCTTGTGGTAGACTTCTCCCCTGATTTCTCCTTTGTCATCGATTACGACCGCTGAATTATATATGACACCTTCCCGCTCTCCCCGGCTGTACGTTGTCCACACCACGTGCACGCCAAGTTTGGAAGCTGCCTCCTGGACCCTTTCGGTGCAGCATCCGGGAATAACGTCTACGGCATTCCAGAGCTTTTCGAGGGCTTCTTCGGCTTTAACGTTCTGGAAGGGAAGAAACCCTGTCGTTATGGTTTCCGGGAAAACGACCAAATCGGCACCGTGTTCGATGACGGCCCGTTCAAGAAAAACAAGCGATTTGGTTATGTTGCTCTCAACGTCCATGGGTTTGACGGCAAACTGGCATCCCGCTACGACAATCCGTTCCATTAAATACATTCACCCTTCTTCCTGGTATTTTCCCAAAAATACGAGCACAATATTTCCTTTGGCCGGAAACAGACCTGAAATACCACTCAAATATTATTATATTGGTTATTGACCGGACCTGTTTTGTAAAAATATCACAAACAACCCTGTCCTTGGGTCAAAAAAACCACAATTTCCCTCCGACGACGGCTGTCCTTTCGGAGGACATTATTCAACCAAAAGCAGGGCGTATCTGTCGGTCGGCTCGTCGGGCTCCTTTTTGACCGTTATAGGATATCCCAGCTGTCGAGCGGCGGTGTAAACGTCGACGGCCATGGCTTCCATGGTGGGACGCCGCTCATGAGGATTCCGGCAGTCTTTCGGGTTTCCTGCGCAATCGTCACAGAGGTTGCAAGGATCCAGGGGCAATGCGAAAGCGCGCACCATTCCGCCCAAAAAAACCTTTTTTTCTATTTCCAGAAATTTCCTCTGGTGCACTTTAGCCCATTCCCTGTGCTCTTCCTTTGGAGCTGTGCTCGGCACGTGAACGAACACGGCCTTTTCGTATTCGTCAAAGAAATTCCTGCACTCCGCCACTGAGGGCACATAAGGAGGGCATGAAGCATTTTTCCTGTTTTCGTCACATCCGAACAGGCATTTCATTCTTACCCAGTGAGCCACAGGCAGCGTTTCAGGCCGAATCCACTTGAATTCTCCGTATCCGTTTTCCCTCAAAAGCTCACTTATCCAGGGTATTTCCGGAGTGTAATAGTCCTGCACCTTGATCCACCTCTTTTCTCTGGGTATATTGACCTCTCAACAACGACGCTTTCCAAACGGCTTTCATCTTTCGCGCATTTAACGTATTGCTTTTCACTTTGACAGAGCTATCATACCTGGCGACCCAAAGGCAGGAAGATCGACACCTCAAGGCCTCCATCTACTGCATTTGCAGCCGTTATTTTACCTCCATGAAGAACGACCGCCCGTTGCGCTATGGCCAGACCAAGCCCGACGCCGCCGCTACCTCTGTCGCGTGCCTCGTCGGTTCGATAGAAAGGCCTGAAAAGATCAGGCAGGCTTTCTTCCGGGACTCCCGGCCCGTAATCCCGAACGGAAATGACCACATTATCTCCTGTTTCACGAAGCCTGACTTCGACAGGCTTCCCCTGAGGCGTATGGCGCACCGCGTTTCTTATGACGTTTTCCAGGGCGCTTCGAAGCATTTCTTCGTTGAAGGCAACGAAACATTCTTCAGTCTCCGATTGAAAGCGTACTATCTTTCCCTCGTGAGAAGCTTCAAAACCGGCATCCTCCACTATGCCCTGCAAAAATGCGCGCAAGTCTGAAAGGGTCATTCGCACCCGCCCCATGTCGGCATCCAGTCTGGCTATGGAAAGAAGCTGTCCTGTAAGTTCTCCCAGGCGTTCGGCCTCGAGCTCGATCCTGTCCAGGGCGAGTTTGGCTTCTTCTCCCGAGCGTTTTCTCGCGAGTTCGAGGGCGACCACGAGACGAGCCAGGGGCGATCTCAACTCGTGGGAGATGTCCCTGATCAATCGATTTTGCGCGTCCAGCAACTCGTTGATGTGACGAGCCATGACATCGAAACTCCTTCCCAATTGACCTATCTCGTCACCGCGTTTTTTTAGCTTGTCCCCCACTCTTACGGAAAATTCCCCTTCGGCGATAGCCATTGCAGCCTTGTTGAGTTCACCAATGGGGCTTGCCAGGTGACGGGCCAAAAACCATGATATCAGGACGATAGTGAAAAAAAGTCCCGTCAGGTGTATGAAAAGGGCCGGCTTGTTCCTCGTGAGGTCGGGGAAAAGAGGGCGTTTCGGCAGCGCTGCGACCAGGGTATAGGGATTGCCTCGTTCGGAAATCCTTTCCTGGACCATAAACAGTATTTTCCTTTTGTGTATTGTGGTTTCCCCGCTTAGTTTCGCATACTCGACAATTTCGAGGACTCTTTCGTCCATAGGTCCGGGGGCGAGGGATTTGCCCTCGGCGTCGAAGACATGAATCGAAAGACGGCTCTGGCGGCGTATCTCGTCAAGGTGTTCCCTCAGGGCTTCGCTCCCTCTTTCTTCGTAGATCTCTACACTGCGTATCCCGTGGTTGGAAAGAGCGTCCGCTATGATATCTTCCCTGCCCGTCAGGATTATTCCCTGGCGGGTCATAAAAATCGTAAGACCTATGCCAACGAGCACCATCGCCAGCATTCCGCCCAGAAACCAAAGGAAGATGGTTGCAAAAAGGCTCCTGCCGGCCTTCATTTTTCTCCCTCCGGAGGATAGGCAAAAAGGTAACCTTCTCCCCTCAGCGTCTTGATCCTCTCGCTGCCGTCGGGGTAAGGACCGATTTTCTTTCGGAGATTGCTGATATGTACGTCGATGCTCCGGTCGAAGGGGGAATAAACTCTTTTCAAGGCTCCTGGGACGAGTTCCTCCCTTGTCACGAGCCGGCCTGCCGATCGAAGGAGAATCTCCAGTATGGAAAATTCGACGGTGGTGAGGAAAATGTTCTTGCCGTAAAGACGAACAGTTCTGGAAGCTGGATCAAGTTCCAGACCGCCTACGGCAAAAAGCGGCAGTCCTGAAGCACCGTCTTCTCTTGCGCCCCTCCGCAGGACAGCGCGAATTCTCGCCAAAAGCTCCCTCGGGTTGAAGGGTTTGGGCAAATAATCATCGGCACCCAGCTCCAGCCCTACTATACGGTCCACGTCGTCGCCCCTCGCAGTCAACATCAGAACAGGCATATCGGACTCTTTCCGCAGTTCCCTAAGAACGTCGAGACCACTCATCCCAGGCAGCATTACATCGAGAATCACAAGGGCATAGGCATCGTTTCTGGCGGCCTCCAGCCCTTTCCGCCCGTCGTGAGCGGAATCCAGGCAGAATCCCTCGGCTTCGAGGTATTCATGCAACAGGTCGCAAAGTTCCCTGTCATCTTCTATTATCAGGATCCTTTCCATACCAGGAGGACCTCCCTTGATATACCCACTGTAGCCCAATAGAGCTGTCTCTGCCATTAAGAGTGGTAAAAGATTGCCACAAAAATCTTTACAAAACTTTACAGAAGTCATCGCACTTTTTACGCTGCGCATAATACAATGTTTGCATCAAAGACGATATTCGCATCGCGGGAGGTAAGGCATGAAAAAATTTCTGTCGACCTTGCTTTTGATGTTTTTTATTTTATTCCCGGATCTTCCGATCGAAGCTTCCGACGAAATGCTATCCCTGTATAAATGCATTACTATTGCTCTGGAAAACCATCCGTCCATCGCCTCCGCCGAGTCAGAAGTCAGGGCAGCGGCGGCAAGAACCCAACAGCAGGCTTCGGGACTCAGACCTTCGCTTTCAGGCAGCGCAAGCCATTCCAGGAGGCGTGACAGCGATACCTCCTCCACATCCGTCTCTGTAAACCAGCTACTTTCCGACGGAGGCAAGAAAAAAACCGCTGTCGACGCTGCGCAACTAAATTACGAAGCTGCCGGTAAAGACCTTGCAAGAACCAGGCAGGATGTGATCTACAACGTTACCGAGGCCTTTTTCGGCGTTTTACAGGCCCAATGGAACGTCATAGTCGGAGAGGAAACCCTGGACCTTTACGCGCAGCAACTTGAAAAAGCCCGGGCGGCTTACGGCGCCGGGACAGTGGCAAGGTCGGACGTGACGGCGGCGGAAGTGGACCTTGGAAACGCTCGAGTTGACCTCACCCGCTCAAGAGCGAACCTCGAGCGTTCCATAGCGGTTTTGGAAAATGAAATGGGCAACCCACCCCTTCCATCGTCTTACAGACTTGCCGATCCCGGCATTTCTGGTGAGATCGTCATAAGCCTCGATGAGGCAATGAAAGAGGCCCTGGTAAACAGGCCGGACTTTGCCTCCAGTCGTCTGGCTCTTCAGGCGGAGAAAGCCAATCTCAGCTACCAGGCAAAGTCCATGAACCCCGAATTTTCCGGTTTCGCCGGTTATGACTGGTCCCACGGCAACTCCGGTGGTGAAGACGAGTGGCGTACCGGAGTCTCCGTTTCTATCCCGCTTTACGATGGTGGGCTGACTGCGTCCAGGATCGAGGAAGCCAGGGCTGACATCGAAAAAACAACCTCTGCACTGACTTTATCAAGGCAAGCCATTCTTCTGGAGGTTAAAACAGCAATGCTCGACATCGAAGAGGCTCGTGAGAACCTCAAGCTCACGGAACTGCTTGTTCGTCAAGCCAGAGAAAACCTTGAACTTGCAACCGGCAGATACCGGGTAGGCGTAGGGAATTCCCTTGAGGTCAGCCAGGCTGCCGAAAACTACAGCCAGGCACAGAAAACCCGGTACAACTCCATATACCAGTATCACCAGGCCTCTGCAAGTCTGGAGGCAGCCATGGGGCGAGATCTCGCTCCCTGGACCACAGAAGACAAAAAAGTCGCCCAGGCGCCTGCGGAGGTTTCTGAACAATGAAGAAAAAGAGGAATTTGCTATTTTGGGGAATCGCACTGATCGCCATAATCTCGGGCCTTTATCTATTGCTCAGGGAACCGAGCCAGGAGACCGTGTATTCCACGGTACCCGTAGAAAGAGGCAATATCATACAAACCGTTTCTGCGACCGGCACACTTCAGGCGGTGAACACCGTAGAGGTGGGAACCCAGGTATCTGGAACGATCGAAGAGATATTTGTCGATTACAATTCCCCGGTGAAAAAGGGACAGGTCATTGCCAAAATCGATTCCACCCTTTTTCACACCGAGGTAAAGAAAGCAGAAGCCGATCTCGCCTCGGCCAGGGCATCCGTCGAGGAGGCTCAGGCCGAACTCGTCGAAGCCGCGAAAAATGCTAATCGTCAGAAAACACTTTATGCTTCCGACTTCGTCGCAGAAAGCGAGGTTGACGCCGCGTTGACGACTCTTAGCACCGCCCAGGCGCGCCTCGCTTCATCAAAAGCATCGGTTCTTCAGGCCGAAGCGGCTCTTGAGAAAGCGCGCACAAACCTGGGATATACGACGATCGTGTCCCCCGTCGACGGAGTAGTAATAGCAAAAGACGTCAGCGCCGGCCAGACCGTGGCCGCCAGCCTGCAGACACCAACACTTTTTACTATCGCCGAGGACTTGTCTTTAATGCAGGTAGAAGCCGACGTGGACGAGGCCGACATCGGTTATGTAAAAGAAGGAGCTCACGTTTCTTTCTACGTAGACGCCTACCCTGAAGAAACTTTCACCGGCAAGGTCCGCCAGGTTCGCCTGCAACCTGTGAAAACAGAGAACGTAGTTACCTACACCGTAGTTATAGACGTTTCCAATCCCCAACTTCTCCTCAAACCCGGCATGACGGCAAATGTCAGTATCCAGGCAGCGACGGCGTTGAGCGTTCTCAAGGTCCCCTCCATGGCCTTGCGCTTTGTTCCCGAAAGCGATACCGCAAAGTGGAACCAGGCCGATGCCCTGAACAATACAAGAGGCGCCGCGGTTTGGGTCCTTTCGGGGCAGGACGGCAAGACGCCTCAACGGATCCCTGTAAGAACCGGCATCTCCGACGGCAGTTTCACCGAGGTGGAAGGCGAACTGGAAGAAGGAACGCGGGTAATTGTTTCTTCTTCAAGCCCAGGGTCGACTTCCCGCTCGAACAGGAGGCCGGGACCTTTCTGATGGCGAAATTGATCGAGCTTTCAAGAATATCCAAAACATACAAGCTTGGCGACATTGCCGTCGAGGCCTTGCGCGGCATCGACCTTTCGGTTGAGCAAGGGCAATTCTTGGCGATAATGGGAGCTTCCGGATCAGGCAAATCCACTCTCATGA